>NZ_PNDV01000035.1:0-100914 GCF_005930865.1 Pseudoalteromonas sp. S554
AATCCTGGTATCCCAGCCAATTTTCTATTTCTCTTCCATGTTATTATTTATAACCAATTCCATCAGTAAAAAAGTAATTTTCTGTAAAAATCATCCAATTATTTACTAATTCCATAGTTCAAGATTAGTCGCTAAACATACCGTAATTCAATTGTGCTGAAGCTGATTGATAAAATATTACGTTTTATAATTTTCTTCTGTGAATCACAATACTGCCGATTCATAGTGACAATTTAGTTACTTAGTCGTTTTATTAAAAATCTCAATACTACTAACATCAAGTTTAGTCTCTTAAATTTTATGGCGCATTGCTATAACTACATTACGCTTTAGCGTCTTTGTTTAAGTATTTTTCTATAAAACGCTCTAAAGGTAGTGGCTTGCTAAAGTAATAGCCTTGAAGAAATTCACAATTCATTGATTTAAGTGCTTCTTGTAACTCTTTCGTTTCTATACCTTCTGCAACCACATTACAATTGAGCCTATGTGCTAAAAATAACGTCGATTCTACAATTGCATAATCAGCTATTTTAGTAAGCATATTATTAATGAAAGACCGATCTACTTTAATTTGATTTATAGGTAGCTCTCGCAGTAAAGATAAGGAAGAAAACCCGGTACCAAAGTCATCTACACTAAATTCAAATCCACGACGGTTAAGCTTGTACATCATTGCACGAGCGGCCTCCAAGTCAGTCATCATTGCACCTTCTGTAATTTCAAAAACAATGTAGTTACTTAACGTAGGGTCCTCTTTAAGGAGCTCTTCTATAAACTGCACAAAGCTCTCACTTTCAAGGTCTCGTGTTGATAAATTTACGTGCATGGTGCCAGTAAAACCTAACGATTTTAAACGCTGTAAATTTTTTATTGTTTCAATTACAACCCATTGAGTGATATTAAGAATCATCCCCGTACGCTCTGCCACTTTAATAAATTGATCAGGAGTAATAAACGAACCGTCTTGTTGGGGCCACCTAATTAATACTTCTGCACCATGTATTTCGTCAAAACGAGTGCAAAATATTGGCTGAAAATAAAGCTCAAATTCATGGTTTATAAGGGCGTTTTTTATTTTTGTAGTCATATCAATAAAGTTATCAGCCCTTTCACTCAATCCTTCAAAATAATTAACAAATAATTGCTGTGTGCTTTTAGCTTCAAGTAAAGCTAAATCTGCATTTTTAAATAACTCATTGGCATAAAACGCATCTTGAGGATATGAGCTAACGCCGACTTTTAGCTTTAACCATACTTTTTGCGCATTAATGAAAAAAGGCTCTTCAACAGAGCCCTTTATGACTTCTATACAATCATAAATATCTTGCTCATTTGCTGAATCTAAAATTAACGCAAATTCATCACCGCCAATTCGGTGCAGTTCACCTATGTTTAATAAATTTAGATTTAACGTTTTGGAGAATATGCACAACAATTCATCTCCTAAGCTATTACCGTAGAGCTCATTTACACGTTTAAAATTACTTAAATCAAATAAAAATAAACTAAATGGTTGCTCATTATTAATATGCTGAATCAATAGATTAAAAAAACACTTGCGATTAGGGAGGCTTGTTAAGCTGTCATGCTCTGCTAGGAATCGTTGATGATTTTCAGACTTTTCTATTTCTAAAATACTTTTTAAGCTGAGGCGCATTATTAGAAATACAAAAATACCCCCTCCTAATAAAATGAGTGAGATACTAATTAAGACCAAGTTATCTAAAGTGTTATTTGCAAAATAATGTAATATCCAACAATACCCAAAAATAAATAAGACAACTAAAGCAAGAAGTAAACTCCATGCCATATTTTTAGTCTTTTTGCATATTGTTATTATTGGCTGAATGCTAAAACCTAAAAGTAAAATACCAAATAAGATTACAATTAATAAACTTTCCATAGGCCCTCAAACTAAAGACTTCTTATTGCTTGAGTATGGCAAATATACGTAAAAGGGAAATAAAATTAGGATTAAGAGCTTTAAAATAACTTTTAAGCTCTCATTTTAAGGGCTGAATAGTCAAAGGATTACAAATTGGTTTAATGAGTAAAATGCATATCTTAAATGTAAACGCATATTCTTAGCTAAATTCACCGCTAATTGCGTACTTTAATACCCAGTTTTTTACCACCCCAGTATTGTTAGCCATTTTTAAAAATTGGCTACGCGCCCATTTTAGTGGGGCTATTTGGTTTGAAAAACCAAAATAGCAGGCATCCATCATACTCATCATTAATAAGTTAGCTTTTCGGCGAGTGCGTTCGTACTCTTGCAGCTTTAACGCGCATCCGACGTCGGTTGCATCATTTAATATAGTGGCTAAGGCGACCACGTCCTGGAAACCCAAGTTAACGCCCTGCCCAGCCAATGGATTAATAGTGTGCGCAGCATCGCCTACTAACACCAAACGACCATAAGAATAATTATTAGCATGTTGACGAGTAATTGGAAACACAGCATGACTTTGCACTTCAAAATCGCCTACAAGGCCAGGGAACTTAGCCAAAATATGACTTTTTAATTGTGCTCCATCTAATCCTTTAAATGTGTTTAATGTGTTGGCATCGTCATACCAAATTAAATTAGCGTATGGTGCTTGCATAGGTAAAAAAGCCAACGGGCCTGATGGCGTAAATTGCTGCCATGTCTTTATTTGTTGAGGTGCGTCCAATTTAATAAGTACGCCCATACATTGCTGCTGGTACTGCCAACCGGTTACACCAATATTTGCTTTAGTTCGTAATTGTGATTGTCCGCCATCGGCTGCAACCACTAAGCTTGCGGTATAACGTTGCTCGCCATATACCAAGGTAATCGAATCGGCATTTTGTTCAATTTTACTAACAACCTGTTTTTGCTCGATGACTTCAATATCGTATTGCTCAAACTGCATCCATAAACTGGCTTGTATTAAACTGTTTTCGATTAAGTGGCCCAAATGCGTGGTATTAATGTCGGCGCAATCAAATAACAATTTATCGTCGCCGCGTTCAAAAGCTTCTAACTGTTGGTATGGCGCAATCCGGCCTCTTCTTAAAATGGGCATAGCCCCTAAACCATCGAGTAACTTTTCAGAAAAACGATTAATAGCCGATACTCTTATATCAACGTTGTCATTACTCAAAACATGAGGCGGATCGATTAGGTGTTTTTCGATAATGCGCACTGACTTTCCCTGTTGTGCTAACTTTATTGCCATTGCCGCACCAACCATGCCGCCGCCAACCACTATCACATTATTTTGAGTCATGTTTATCATCATTTTGTTAATACGTTAATCTATTTTAATTGTACCGTAACTCGCCGCTATAGTGCGAGAGTATATAACTATCAAGCTATTAAACTCGTCTGAGTTTGATTTGAGATCACAAACATGAAAACTATACTTGGATCTGGGCGGGTATCCAGCTAAAATACGCGTCCTTTAAGTGAGCAAGCTTGCTCCTTAATTCTGTTTCAAGCACATATTTGTGCCATTATCGAATTGAACACGAGGCTAAATTTCAATGAGCAAAAAGCTGCATATCAAAACCTGGGGTTGTCAGATGAACGAATACGACTCTCAGAAAATGGCTGAACTTTTAGATGCCACCAATGGCTACCAGCTAACTGAAGATGCAACAGATGCCGACGTAATCTTACTTAACACCTGTTCAATTCGTGAAAAAGCACAAGAAAAAGTATTTCACCAATTAGGCCGTTGGAAGTTGTTAAAAGACGACAAGCCTGAGCTAATTATTGGTGTAGGTGGCTGTGTTGCCTCTCAAGAAGGTGATTCTATTCGCCAGCGAGCTCCATTTGTAGATGTTATTTTTGGCCCACAAACACTGCACCGTTTACCTGAAATGATTAAGCAAGTGCAAGGTAATAAAGGTTCGTCAGTTGTTGATATTTCGTTCCCAGAAATTGAAAAGTTTGACCGCTTACCCGAGCCAAAAGCCGAGGGCCCTTCTGCGTTTGTATCAATAATGGAAGGGTGTTCTAAGTATTGTACCTTTTGTGTTGTACCTTATACCCGTGGCGAAGAAGTTAGCCGCCCAGTTGATGACGTACTCCTTGAAGTGGCACAACTTGCAGAGCAAGGCGTGCGTGAAGTAAATCTATTGGGGCAAAATGTAAACGCATACCGTGGTGATACTCACGATGGCGACATTTGCTACTTCTCAGATTTAATTCGATTAATTGCTGCAATTGATGGTATTGACCGTATTCGTTATACCACATCGCATCCAGTAGAGTTTACACCAGATATTATTGATGCATATGCTGACGTACCAGAGCTTGTAGATCATTTACATTTACCAGTACAAAGTGGCTCTGACCGTATACTAAACCTAATGAAACGCGGCCATACAGCACTTGAATACAAATCAACAATTAGAAAGCTGCGTAAAATTCGCCCTAACTTAAGCATGTCGTCAGATTTCATCATCGGGTTCCCGGGTGAGAGTAAAGCTGATTTTGAAGCCACGATGAACCTTATCAACGATATTGGGTTTGATATGAGCTTTAGCTTTATTTACAGCGCACGCCCTGGTACGCCTGCGGCCGACTTACCAGACGACGTAACTGAGCAAGAGAAAAAAGAACGCTTATACCTGTTACAGAACCGTATTACACAAATGGCACAGCATATTAGCCGCCAAATGTTCGATACAGAACAGCGTATTTTGGTTGAAGGCCCATCGAAAAAGAATCCAATGGAATTACGCGGTCGTACCGAAAATAACCGTGTTGTTAACTTTGTTGGTCCACATTCGGTGATCGGCCAGTTCGTTGATGTACGTATCACTGAAGCACTGCCTAACTCTTTACGTGGTGACTTAATTCGTACAGAATCAGAAATGAACTTACGACGCGATATCGCTCCATCAGCTATTTTAACCAAAGCAGCAAGCAGTGAGCCAAAACCAGAGACTGTTAACGAAATTGGCGTAGCTACTTTCGTTCCTTAGTCAATATACCTAGCGCCAGTAAATACTGGCGCCGTTCTATAGGAAGCAATTTTGAGTAATCAGTTAAAAACATTAGAGATTTATTTAGAACCTGCCGATAACAAACGCCTATCTTCTTTATGTGGCCCGTTTGACGAAAACATCAAACAAATTGAACGCCGCCTAGCTGTTGAAATTATTCACCGTGACAACTTTTTTAAAGTAACGGGAAAACTACTCAATAGTGCCTCTGCGGTCGAAATCTTAAAAAATCTATATGTTGATACTCAACCTGTACGCGGTGTTATTGGTGAAATAGAACCCGATAATGTTCACTTGGCAATTACCGAATCTAAAGCCCTAGAGCAAGATGCTTCAAGCAGTGCATACGGCAAAGAAATGGTTATAAAAACCCGCCGTGGTGTTATTAAGCCGCGAAACGACAACCAAGGCCTTTACGTTGCCAATATATTAAACCACGACATTACTTTTGGTATAGGCCCTGCTGGTACAGGTAAAACCTATCTAGCAGTAGCTGCCGCAGTTGATGCCCTTGAGCGACAAGAAATTCGTCGTATTTTGTTAACGCGCCCCGCTGTAGAAGCTGGTGAAAAGCTTGGTTTTTTACCTGGTGACTTAAGCCAAAAAATTGACCCATACCTGCGCCCGCTTTACGATGCGCTATTCGAGATGCTCGGTTTTGAAAAAGTCGAAAAGCTAATAGAAAAAAACATCATTGAAGTTGCACCCCTTGCTTATATGCGTGGTCGTACATTAAACGATGCGTTTATTATTTTAGATGAAAGTCAAAATACCACAGCAGAACAAATGAAAATGTTTTTAACCCGTATAGGGTTTAATTCAAAGGCGGTGATCACTGGTGATATAACCCAAGTTGATTTACCGCGCGGTACACGCTCTGGCCTACGCCATGCTATAGAAGTGCTCGATAGCGTAGATGAAATTAGTTTTAACTACTTCAAAGCACACGATGTAGTGCGCCACCCTGTTGTTGCGCGCATTGTTGAAGCATATGAGCGTAACGATGAGAGCGAGCGCTTGAAGCGAATTGAAAAGCAAAAAGCAAAAGACGAGCTAGCTGCTCAACTTAACTCTACTACTAAAGAGTAATACTTTGACAACCGAACTTGATTTACAAATAGCCTGTGAGTTTGACAACCTCCCTAGTGAAGCCCAATTTGCATTATGGGCTGATAAAGCGTTAAGCCAATATCGTGATGAGTCAGAACTCACCATAGTAATTAGCGACGAAGCGCAATCACAACAGCTTAATAACGACTACCGGGGTAAAAACAAACCTACTAATGTATTGTCGTTTGAATTTGAAGCGCCACAAGGAATAGAGCTTCCCCTTGTTGGTGACTTAGTTATTTGCCCAGCCATTGTATTGGCTGAAGCAGTGGAGCAAGAGAAGTCATTTCATGACCACTTTGCCCACATGGTCATTCATGGGTGCTTGCATTTACTTGGATTTGACCATATAAAGAGTGAAGACGCTTTGCAAATGGAAAGCATAGAAAAGCAATTACTTGCAGAACTAAATATAGCAGACCCATACCGGGACGAAATTTAAATTAACGGAGCAATTAGACGCAATGAGCGACGGTAACTCGCAATCTAGCCAGGGTTCTTCTGGCAAAACGTGGTTGGGTAGAATAACCCAAATGCTGCAAGGGGAACCCCAGAATAGAGAAGAGCTGGTCGAAGTGATTGCCGATGCGCAAGAACGAGACGTAATCGATCCAGAAACAAAAGAAATGATTGAAGGTGTGCTTAGTGTATCTGAGCTTAAAGTGCGAGACATAATGATCCCGCGCTCACAAATGGTCACTCTTGAGATCGACAGCCCGCTTGAAGAGCTAATACCCATGATGGTTGACTCAACTCACTCACGTTTCCCTGTGGTGATTGAAGACAAAGATCACGTAGAAGGTTTTTTACTTGCTAAAGATTTGCTCCCGCTTATCTTAAATAAAGACGAGCATTTACCTTCAATACGCGATTACTTACGCCCTGCCATGGTCGTACCTGAGAGCAAACGTGTTGACACTCTGCTTAATGAATTTCGTCAGCAACGCTATCATATGGCTGTCGTTATTGATGAATACGGCGGTGTATCGGGACTCGTTACAATTGAAGATATTCTTGAAACCATTGTTGGGGAAATAGAAGATGAGCACGACGAAGAAGAAGAACAACAAGATATTCGTCAACTTGCAAAACACGTTCATGTTGTTCAGGCCTTAACGCCAGTAGATGACTTTAACGAGCACTTCAGCACAGGATATAGCACAGAAGAAGCCGACACTATTGGTGGCACCGTTTTACATGCATTTGGCCATATGCCTAGCCGTGGTGAAACAATAGACATAGATGGTTACCAATTTAAAGTAACCAATGCCGACAATCGTCGTATCTTGCAACTGCAAGTCACCGTTCCTAAGGCTGATGACACCGACAGTGAAGAAACTGCTAACTAGACTGACCCTATTAGCAAAAGATATAAAATCATGGCTCGCATTTATTGCGGGCCTTATTTTAACTTTTAGCTACTCCCCTTTTGAAATTTGGCCAATTGCATTTATTAGTATTGCAGCTGTCATTTTTTGTATTAATCCAAACAATACCGGAAAAGCCCATGCGAAGAATGCCGCTAAATATGGTTTTATATTTGGTTTAGGCTGGTTTGGTGCAGGTATTAGTTGGGTACATGTGTCTATAGCTACCTTTGGCGGTATGCCGCTTGTAGCCTCTTTTTCGTTAATGGCACTATTGTGCGGCTACTTAGCGCTTTATCCCGCCTTAGCGCTCTACTTAACAACTCGTTTTGCCACCAGCCCAAATAGCTTTGGTTTGCTGCTTATTAGCTTTTTTGCTCTTAGTGAATATTTACGGGGGGTGGTCCTTACCGGGTTTCCGTGGTTAAGTTTTGGGTATACCCAAACCGATGGACCATTAAATATACTGGCCCCTTACATTGGTGAATTTGGATTGACTTTAGTATGTATTGCCATTGGCTTTGCACTGTACCGGATAACACAAAAAGACATAAAGACCCCGCTGGTTACGCTTTCTGTATTTACTGTTTTGTGTATTGGTTCGCGTGCAACAAACACCGTTGAGTACTCAGGTAAATCAATGTCGACTTTACTAGTACAAGGCAATATAAAGCAGCACCTTCGCTTTGAGCCGAGCGAGTTTTGGACCACCATGAGCAAATACCAAGATATGACTCGCCCACATTGGGATGCTGATTTAATTGTTTGGCCTGAAGCCGCAGTTCCTGAAATAGAAGCCCTTGCCGACAGCTACTTAGCTGGGCTAGATAGCGCAGCCTCATTTAATGAAACCGCCCTTATTACGGGCATTGTTGACTACCAAATCGATACTAAAACCATATTTAATACACTTATAGTGCTGGGTAACAAAGAGCGCAGCGACGAGCACGGCCATTATGAATACCTAGGTAAAAACCGCTATCAAAAACACCAGTTACTGCCGATTGGAGAATTTGTACCGTTTCAAGATATTCTGCGCCCAATCGCGCCTTTGTTTGATTTACCTATGTCGTCGTTTACGCGTGGCGACAGAATACAAAATAACTTGCGCGCCAATGGCTTTAATCTGCTCCCTGCTATTTGCTTCGAAATAGTATTTGCCGATTTAGTACGCGGCAATTATAAAACTAACTCAGATATATTATTTACTGTCAGTAACGACGCGTGGTTTGGTCAATCAATTGGGCCATTGCAACACATGCAAATTGCCCGCATGCGTGCCCTTGAGTTACAACGCCCGCTGGTACGTGTTACCAACAACGGTGTAAGCGCCGTATACGACCCGCTAAGCAATACACAACAAACCATGCCACAGTTTGAAGCCGCTGTATTAAAAGCCGATGTAAAATTGATACAAGGTAATAGTGTGTATAGCCAATATGGCAATGTGTTTGTATGGGGAATTGTGACGTTATTGGGGATTGGTGGGACTCTAATGCGATTTAAAAACTAAAAGTACTCAATATTTATGGGTCAAATTAGAGAATAAACTTGTGTGAACAATTCATATTTAATTTTATTTACATTGAGTTACATATTATAAATTTATGTGTTTTAGTCTTATTTCATATTAGTTACTATCAATATACTAATAATAATTAAAATATTTATGAAAAAAGTAATAAGCATAGCAACCTTAGTCATATTATTGTTTGGCTGCGCTAATTCAGCTAAAAGTGACCTATCAAGGCTAAAAAGTAATCCCGCCTGCTGTACCAACTTAAGCGACATTGCATTTGCAACACAGCAAATAAACAAGCTGACCTCTTTTGATTTGAAAAACCAGCCTATTAGAATTTTTAATGAAGCCAAAAGCCCATTCATTGCAATTGAAAAACCAAATAATAGTCGCTTCGCTCAAGTTTTTAGTTACGCCAATGGCGCATTTGTTCAAACAGCAACGCTTGTTTACCCTGAGTTAATACTGTTAGATAAATCAAAGCAGGTTATAAAACACCTTAAACCTTATGAGGCGTGGGAAAATGGTTTACCAACAACATTAGATTTAGCTGGTAACCTATATTACAAAACTCAATTTACTCTACCAGAGGAAGCCAAATACTTAATTTTTTATACTGATAGCAGTTTGAATAATAAAAAAACAACAATCAATTGGCGCTCACAAGTTGGTGGAAGTGAATATAGGCAACTTACCCTTACATCGTTCGCTAAAATTGGTATCAAATTACTTTAATTTTCAGGAGTTTTTATGAGATATATTTTTACTATTATTATCCTTGTCATATTAAGTGGATGTAAATCCTCACCAAACTACATGAATACGGGACAACTAAAAGCAAATTATCAGGTACTTGGATTTGGCGGTTTTTATGTTGAAGAAGATCTCACTTATTTTGAAAAACAATTAAAAAACCATTATAAAGCGCCAATAAAAAAAGCACTTGAAGCGCGTGGTTTTAAAGTAGTAGACGCCAGCGAAGTTTATACGGTATTTAATCAATTATTAGATAACGCTGAGAACTTATACGACCCGCTTACAGGACAAGCAAATGAAAACCTACGTAATGAACTCTGGAAAGAAGCGCTTGCCACTACAAAAACAAACCTCGGTGTAAATGCTTTTGTGTTTGCAGGTGTTGATACTGTACGCGCACATTTTACAAACAGTATTTTATTAGGCCACGTAGCCAAGTGGTATGGCCAAGAAGAGTCTTACCTTGAAGGTGGTGCCGATGGGGGTGATATATTCGTATCGTTATTTCAAAACGAACAAGGTTATGTGCCAGGAAGCAGAGTGTATATCAGAATTAGAGATGAGAAAGACACACTCTTAACTATGGGCTCTGGAGGTATTGAGTTAGTGGCACAATTTAACAGTGATGAAGAAATTATTGTGAAAGATGCCGATAAATTATTTAAAGACCCTGCAAAATTGGATAGTGCTTTACAGTTCGCATTAAAAACAATCGACACTTGGAAGACGAAAAAATGATTAAACACATGGTTGTCATCATCGTTTTACTCAATTTAGTCGGTTGCAAACTATTTCAATACAATAGCGACCCTAAAGTGATAGCGAATGGAATTACAATCGCTAAACCGGCAACACATAGTAACCTAGCCTATATATGGTTACCAACAGCCAATACCGGTAACAAAGCACTCTATAGAGAAGCATTTGATAATAACGTAATTAACTTTTCAAAAAAATATAACTTAACTAACCTAAACCCTAAAGTTCAACCCATGTTTGATAACTTTATTATTGAACAAGGCGGTGCTTTTAACACAAAAACAGGCAAACTCGAATCAGAACGAGTGCAAGCAGCTATACAATTTACGTTTAACAGCATTAAGCAAACGTATCCAAATATTGGCAATTTGCTGGTTATCCACCCAAAAGAAAATTCAATTAAAATAGTAGATGGCACTGCAACTTGGAATGGTGTTGAGCAGCACGTATTGACAAGATCAAGAGACTCAGTCGAATTCAGGCCTGCAATTAGTATCGCCTTACAATATTATAATGACGTTGAAAAAAATAATTTTCATGAGGTTGGCCTAGATCTACATGCCCCTGACTTAACTGATAACGATAAATATGAGCAAATACTTAAGCATATTTTAACTCCTATTGTCTTGTTAAATACAATAGTAAAATAGTCTTCGATCGCCCAACAATTAACTAAAACTTTAGCTAGTTATTGGGCTTTAATTTATAGTTTTTATCGATTCTCAATTACAACTGATTGTTGAAGTAATTTTCTCAATCCATAATACCAGCTAAGTGCTGCAACGGTACCGTGTGTTTCGTTTTCAAAATAACGCTGTTTCACTGTTAATTTTTTACTTGGGTGATTCCTTAATTTATCTGCAAACGCCAATCCCCACTGATAATTTGTTTTACCTATATCACCAAATACTGTTGCGTTATTCGCAAAGGTAAAATACACATCTCCTGACATCTGTTTGTTTTCAAGTTGGTTATTTTTAAAATAACGGTTTAAATAATTATTATCCCAAATGTAGGTAGCATCAATTATTAAGTAATCTGTAAATAATGTGTGATTAGTCAACAGTACGTAACTTGCAAACAAGCCACCAAAAGACTCACCAATTAATACCCGTTTAGTTGATGTGCGATAATTTTTATTAATATGTGGAATAAGTTCTTTTTCAAAAAATGCACTGTAGTTTGCGGCATTGCCGATATTTTCAAACCTTTCTAATAATTTTCCGTTAAACGTCCAGTCAACATTGGTTGGGGTAAAGTCGCGCTCTCTTATTGCATTTTGGCTGCTAGGAATAGCTACAATAATTGCTTGCTGTATTTGCTGCTCTAAACGCTCTGTACTTAACGCTTCCACCAGCCCTGCAACTGCTTTTAAATGTGTGCTATCACCATCAAGTAAGTAAACTACAGGGTATGTTTTATCAGTATTTTGGCTATAACTAGGTGGTAAGTAAACGCTATAAAATCGCCTCTCTTTTAAAATTCGAGACTCAATATGGTTATTCTTTGCTAACACAACCGACTCGGAAGCACTTGCACTGATTGCAAAAAATAAAGTGATAATCGTCAACATTAAAAACTTCACTAGCGTTCCTATAACTATTAATTATTTAGCTTTTACGGTTTCTTCTACTGTTTCTATATTCACAATTTGCTTTACGCTACCTTGAATAACCACAGTCGCTGATATTTTATCTTGAATGGCTTGCCTATTTGGGTCCCAATATACTTGTAAAAAGCCTAGCAACCCAGTGGCAAAACCCGCGCCATAACCACCGTAGCGGCCAAAGCAATCAAGCAAACCAAGTGGTTCGCCATTTAAGGCAACAACACGTATATTGCACACCTTCTTACCGGGAGTTTGGCCACGCCAAAGTAAAGAAAATAGCGTAAAATAAACAGCAGCCCACCCAAAACCTAAGCCTAAGTCTTGGATAATACCTTTACCCCACTGCAAAATACTGTTTGTAGTTGTTTGCGCAGGTTTTTCTTCTATTAACTGTGCAGGCTTTATTTCGTTATTTTCACTGAGTACTAATAATTGTAAAAGTGCTCTAGCAAGTTGTGGGCTTTGAAGGTCGTCCATTTCTGCTAACTTGGGTACTTGTCCTATCAAATTATCAAGCGCATTTTGTTGGCAAGACTGCTCACAGCTCTCGCCTACTACTTCAATTAAATAGGCATTTACACGGTGTTTTTCTGACTCAGTAAGCTGTATTTCGTCTTCTATTTTTACACCTTGAATAACTGAGGCGATTTCACTGTTATCGTCTTCTAAGTAGTCTATGCCAATTGAAAGCACTGCAAGAGCGCTTACAAATAAAATACTCGCCGCCATTATTTTTAATATTCTTCGCCATACACTCGACATTTTAGGAAGATATTGCTGCGCAGTGCCTTTATAAAAAGCCATAGCAGCAACAAACGCAATTAAGGTGGCGCTAAGCTTTGCAGCTACAAATATTAGGGCAACATCTATTACTATTGCTAAAGCTCGTTTAAGAGGTGTTGCTAGAGGTATGCCTAACAGAGCGTTATCAACCTTAAATGCATAAGGGGTAATGACTTCTCTAGTTTCGGTTTTAGATAATTCTAATTGTTCTATTTCTTTTGCTTTCATTTTAATTCTTGTTATTAAAATAGGTAACGCGTTTAACTTACGCGCTTTTTATTTTTTGCTCAAGCTAATTCAAACAAGCGCTATTTACTGTTTGTTGCCTTCAAGGTGAAGGTAAAAGGGTAAGCGGGACGCAGAAGCTTTACTCGATTTTTATTTAGTCCACTAGGTTACAAACTTTGCGCAGTGACTAAATAACCCTAGATTTCACATATTTTATCCTTAAAAGCCAGCAAGCCCTGCGCGTTATTAATAAATTAGTTTAGGTTAAGTGAACAATTTATATGTGTGATCGTATTAGTTAATCAAAGCCTTTAGGAGCAACCCCAATGACCACTAAACAATTAGCCTCTCTTTTTATATTTAATACTTTGCCGCTAAGCGCAGAGGTTAACGCCAATCAGCGTTGGTACGTTGTAAACGATTCGGTCATGGGGGGCGTGTCTAATAGCCAAGTAAGCCATACAAAAGAGGCATTGGTATTTGAAGGTAATGTATCGCTTAAAAATAACGGAGGGTTTGCTTCTATCCGCACTGAGCTCAATACACAGGGCCAAAACGCAAATACTATTAATTTACGTGTTAAAGGTGACGGTCAAACGTATCAACTAAGGCTGCGTACATCCAACTACCTTGATGGACCTGCGTATACACACTCATTTAAAACAATAGAAAATGAATGGACTAACATTAATTTTACCCCAAGCGATTTTACGCTTACTTTTCGTGGTCGCACGCTAACCCAGCAACCAGTGATTGATTTTAGTGATATTAGACAACTTGGTTTTATGATTGCAGGAAAACAGGCGGGAAAATTTAAGCTTGAAATAGCACACATTGAATTTGCAGGTTAGTACGTCATGCTCACTTTTAATCGGTTAAAAGTGAGCAAACACAGTAACTTTACGACTCTATTGCAAGCAATTCTACTTCAAAAATAAGCAGTGATGCTGGTGGAATGCTCCCTACCCGCTTTTCGCCATAAGCCAACTGATGCGGTATATAAAACTGAAATTTATCTCCCGGGCTCATTAACTGTAACCCCTCGGTCCACCCTTTAATTACTTGGTGTAAACCAAAGCTAATAGGTGACTTGCGCTCTACTGAGCTATCAAACACAGTACCGTCGATGAGCGTACCGTGGTAATGCACATTGACCATACTTGTTGGGCTAGGTGTGTTGCTGTTTTCTCCTTTGTGTAATACTTTATATTGCAGGCCAGATGCAGTTTCTAATACACCATCTACTTTAGCGTTTGCCACTAAATAGTCGCTTTCAATTTGCGCATTAGCAATCGCCTGTTGTTTGGCCTTTTTACTGTTTTTAAATATTAAAACGCACAAAATAGCGATCACAACCGCTAAAATAATATTGATCATAATTAGTTTTTCTCGTCTTCTCGTTTTTCGTTTTCTAGCTCGTCATCCGCATCGTCGTCGTTATCGCCATTAACAATATCGGCAATCTCTTTTAAACGCGCAAGGGCGATACCGTTTACTGAACTTTCAGGGTATACATCGTCGATGAGTTCGCCCGCTTCAATATCCATCAGTAAGTTTAGCGCCTGATCGACCGTCTCTACTGCGTAAATATTAAATTTACCTTGCTCTACTGCATTGAGTATTTCGTCGTCTAAAACCAAATTAACTTGGTTTGACTTAGGAATAATAACGCCTTGCTCACCCGTTAAGCCGCGCATTTTACACAGCTTAAAAAAGCCTTCTATTTTTTCGTTTACACCACCAATGGCTTGTACATCACCATGTTGATTTATAGACCCCGTAAGCGCAATTGATTGGCTTATTGGTAAGCTTGTAATAGCCGAAATTAACGCGCAAAGCTCAGCCAACGAGGCGCTATCGCCGTCTATGTAGCCATAGCTTTGTTCTATTGCAATGTTTGCGCTGAGCGTAAGGCTAAACTGCTGGGCATATTTATTACCTAAATAACCGGTAAGTAACATCACGCCTTTAGAGTGAATGGCTTTACCCAGTTCCGCTTCACGTTCCACGTCTATTACGCCATCAGCGCCGGCGTATACCGTGGCTGTAATTCGCGCCGGTGTACCAAACGACGTATCACCAATGTGCAGTACCGTTAAGCCATTTACCTTACCAATGGCTTGTCCGGTTGTAGCAATTAACGTATGACCTTCTTTGATATCACTGAGCATATTTTCACTAATTTGACCGGTGCGGTATTGCTTACCCTCAATGGCTTCATCAATATGATGCGCATCAATAACCGTTAGCTTATCTTGTTTTGCGTAGTAACTTGCCTCAGCCACCAGCTCTAACACATCAGCAAAACGCGCTGACAGCTTATTATGATGCTCAGCCTGGCGATAACTAAATTTAAGCAATCTCACCATAGCGGCTTGCGTTGTAGTGCACTTAAGCGTTTTTTCGCAGTACTCTGTCACTTTAGTAATAAACTGATACTGTAACTTATCACTGCTTGGTAAGTAGTAATCAAAATCAGCTAGTACTCTGAATAGCTCTGCGAATTCTTCATCGTATTCACCTATGGTGTAATACAAATCGCGCGAGCCTAATAAAATAATTTTTACATCAAGTGGGATCAATTGCGGGCGAAGCGTAAAGCTCGTGCCTACTGTACTATCTTGATATGGTAAGTCATTTTTAATTTGGTGCATTTTCAGCGATAACTTTAGCCCATCCCACACTTGCGGGTTAGCCATTACTTTTTCAGCATCCATTATCAAATAACCGCCATTTGCACGGTGTAATGCACCGGGCTGAATTGAGCGGTAGCTGGTGATTAGTGTACCTTGTGAAGTGGCATACTCTATTTTGCCAAATAAATTACCAAAGGTAGGGTTAGGCTCGTACACCACAGGAGCTGCATCGTCTTCTTTAAACTCGACTAAAATATTGGGTGCAAAAAAGTCAGTGAGCATGCCTTTACGATCAAAGTCTTCTTTATTTTCTTCGTTTTCGTCTTCATCGTCTAGCCATTCAAGTACAGCATCTATAATTTCTACACGTATGTCTTTTAAATAGCGAAGCACGCCAATATGTGTGGCGTATTTATGTTCTAAATCTTTTAACAGTGGTTTAGTTGCTTGCTCAGCGGTCGACTTTTTAAGGTTGCGGAGTTTTTCTTTTGATTCACGTTTCCAACGCGGCAACTCTATCAGTGCTTCAATTAACGCATCTTCTAGTTTTTCTATTTTCTCAAAAAACGCTTCGCGAAGTTCATCTTCTAGTTCTGCAAACTCGCTATCACTCAACTGCTTGCCATCTATAAGCGGCGCAAAGCCCACTGAGCTTTTTTCTTCAACAAGTGCAACACTTTGCTCAAGCGCAGCCACTTCAACGGCGGTAATTGCGCTGTCGTAAGCATCATTAAATTCACGATCAATTGATTTTTTCTTTCGCTGATAAGCAGGGTTATCGAATGCGGCTGGAAACGTGTCGAGCACTTCGTCTAAAAATGAGTCTATGTCGTCACTCAATTGCTTGCTTTGCCCTGCCTGCATAAACAATGCTATTGGCTCGCGATGGTCGTCGTAGTTATTAACATACAACCATTCGTTTGGGGTTACTCGGCCTTTGGCATGTTGTTTTAGTTTGTCCTTTACGAGTGTGTAACGCCCATGTGCGGCTTCGCCCATAACGTAAACGTTATAACCAGGTAATTCCATCCCCAGCGAAAAGTCCAGCGCACTTTGTGCACGTTGTTGCCCAATAAAATTGAGTTGCTCTGGGTAGGGATTATTCATGCACGTCAGTACGTGATTAGCAGAAATACTAGGTGCAAGCGTTGATACAGGTAGTGGCAGCAGTTTTTTCGTCATTCTAACTTCTTTATATACCAGCATAATCGCTGGCTTTTGGGCGTATTAAGTGGCCAGCAGCCACTTAATACATATGCTTAAGGGTGCAGTGCCTTACGACTAAAATAGATTCCATCACACTCAATACACGGTAAAATTTGTGTGGCGTGATAAACATCGTAACTATGAGTGCAATTCTTACATACTAATGTGCCCATGGCTATCCATTCACCTGCGTGATACACCCCATTATGTTTAAAATCTTGGTTTAGGGATTGCCATTCCAGTTGAGTTTTGTCTTCTATATGTGAAAGTTCAAACCATAAAGACTCTTTAAGTTCTTGCCATGCAAGCGAATTATAGTGGGAATCGTTCTCGCTAAGGTGCGCTATGTCGCGTTTTAAGTAGTTGCGGTAAAGCTGATACTTTTCCTCACCTAAATTTTTAAGTGCTTGCTCTGATTCAACAAAACGAGTTACCGCATCTTTTACCTCATGATCTTTGATGTCTTTTAGCCACGCGCTTAAATCACTAAGCCATGCTTTATAATCTGCCATTATGTACTCCTTCAAAATTGCTAATAAACGAGTTGGGTTGACGCAATATTTATGAATCTTTACTCAGGCCACTAGGTAACATTTTATAATGTGATTAGAAAACCCTAAACTGAGCAAATTTCAATCTACACAGGTCAACACGCCTGACGTTTAACATAGATAAGTATAGGTTAACCTGACATGAAGGTTACAATTTAGCAAAACGGTGTTTTTGACGCTGTGAATAGTGCTTTATTTGGGTTATCCTATCGGCAATTTTTTATTAGTTTGCAAGAAGTCTGGAATCGTAGATGCAAGAGCAATATAACCCGCAAGATATAGAGTCAAAAGTACAAAGCTACTGGGAAGAAAACCAAGTATTTAAAGTCACTGAAGATGAGAGCAAAGAAAAATATTACTGTCTTTCTATGTTCCCTTATCCGAGTGGTCGACTGCATATGGGTCATGTGCGTAACTACACCATTGGTGATGTTGTTTCTCGTTTCCAGCGCCTGCAAGGCAAAAACGTAATGCAGCCTATGGGTTGGGATGCGTTTGGTTTACCAGCAGAAAACGCCGCTATTAAAAATAAAACAGCGCCTGCAAAGTGGACTTACGAAAACATTGATTACATGCGTAACCAACTTAAGCAATTAGGTTTTGGTTACGATTGGGATCGTGAAATTGCAACGTGTCACCCAGAGTACTATAAGTGGGAGCAGTGGTTTTTTACTAAGCTTTACGAAAAAGGCTTAGTGTACAAAAAAATGTCGACCGTAAACTGGGATCCGGTTGATCAAACTGTACTTGCTAACGAACAAGTTATTGACGGTCGCGGTTGGCGCTCTGGCGCTGTGGTTGAGCAAAAAGAAATTCCACAGTGGTTTATTAAGATTACCGACTACGCACAAGAGCTTTTAGACGATTTAGACAAATTAGAAGACTGGCCTGAGCAAGTTAAAACCATGCAGCGCAATTGGATTGGCCGCTCTGAAGGTTTAGACATTGAATTTACGCGTACCGATAACAACGAAAAGTTTAGCGTATACACTACACGTCCAGATACCTTCATGGGTGTAACTTATCTCGCCGTTGCCGGTGGCCACCCTATTGCCCAAGAAGCAGCTAAAAACAGCGATGCGATTGCAATGTTTGTTGAAGAATGCAAAAACACCAAAGTAGCCGAAGCAGATATGGCAACAATGGAGAAAAAAGGCATTGCAACAGGCTTTTACGCAACTCACCCATTAACAGGCAAGCAAGTGCCTATTTGGGTGGCTAACTTTGTGCTTATGCATTACGGCTCAGGCGCGGTAATGGCAGTACCTGCCCACGACCAACGTGACTTTGAGTTTGCAAATGCATACGGCCTAGATATTAAACAAGTTATTGCGCCAGCTGAAGGCTCAGACCTTGAAGTAAACCTAGAGCAAGAAGCATTCACCGAAAAAGGTGTATTAGTAAACTCTGGCGAATTTGACGGATTAGACTTTTCAGCAGCGTTTAATGCGATTGCCGACAAACTAGAAGCACTAGGCGTGGGTGAGCGTAAAGTAAACTTCCGTTTACGTGACTGGGGTGTTAGCCGCCAACGTTATTGGGGCTCTCCAATTCCAATGCTGAGCGACGAAAACGGCAACGAATTAGCCGCCACCGAAGAAATGCTGCCAGTACGTTTACCAGAAGATGTAGTTATGAATGGCGTTACTTCGCCAATCAAAGCAGACCCAGAATGGGCAAAAGCAACGGTAAACGGCGTACCTGCTACTCACGAAACTGACACCTTCGATACTTTTATGGAATCGTCTTGGTATTACGCACGTTACTGTAGCCCACGTTACGACGAGGGCATGTTAGACCCAGCAGCCGCTAACTATTGGTTACCTGTAAACCAATACATAGGTGGTATTGAACACGCAATTTTACACTTATTGTACTCACGTTTTTTCCATAAACTATTGCGCGACTTTGGTTTAGTAAATTCAGACGAGCCATTTGACCGTTTACTATGTCAAGGCATGGTATTGGCTGAAACGTTCTATCGTAAAGATGAAAAAGGTGGTGATATTTGGATTTCACCAAGCGATGTTGAAACAGAAACTGACGAAAAAGGTCGAGTTACTAAAGCATGGCACAAGGAAGATGGCGAACCAGTATTTTCTTCAGGCATGAGCAAAATGTCTAAATCTAAAAATAATGGTATAGACCCACAACAAGTAATTGCACAATACGGTGCTGATACAGTGCGTTTATTCATGATGTTTACTGCACCACCAGAACAAACACTCGAATGGTCAGACTCTGGCGTTGAAGGCGCACACCGATTCTTAAAACGTGTATGGAAATATGCAGTAGACGTGAAAGCGGCAGGTTACCAAGCACTTGAAAAGTCTGCGCTTACTAACCCACAAAAAGTACTTCGTCGCGAATTACACAAAGCCATTGCAAAGGTAAGTGATGATGTTGAACGTCGTCAAACGTTTAACACGGCGATTGCTGCCATCATGGAGCTGTCTAATAAGTTAATTAAAGCGCCACTTAACGATGCACAAGACATTGCCATTGCAAATGAGGCACTTGAAGCGTTAATTATTATGCTTGCCCCTATTACGCCGCATTTATCTCATGAGTTGTGGGAAGAACTAGGTAAAGACGGTGATATTTTAGATGCAGCATGGCCAACAGTTGACGAATCAGCCCTGGTTGAAGATGAAAAGCTCATCATCGTTCAAGTAAACGGTAAACTTCGCGCTAAGCTAACTGTGGCAGCAGATGCAACGCAAGAACAAGTAGAAACACTTGCCTTTGCAGAAGCTAACGTAACTAAATTTACTGATGGTAAAACCATTCGTAAGATCATTTACGTGCCAGGTAAACTACTTAACGTGGTTGCTAACTAATATGGCTGTATTTAAGGCCGTTAAAAACGGGCTAGCCTTAGCGCTAGTCTGTTTTTTGTTATCTAGTTGTGGGTTTCACTTAAAGCAAGCGTCAAGCCTGCCTGATAATCTAAAACTCATTACGCTAATTGGTGATGACGAAAAATCAGCTTTATTTGAACAGCTACAAAAAGAGCTGTTAGCAAGTGAAGTTGAACTTACCTCTTCATCTAAAAACGTAGCGCAGCTGTATTTACGTAAAGAAACCATAGAACGCCAAACGTTGTCGTTATTTAAAAATGGCCAGGTTGCTGAATACGAACTTGCCTATGGCGTTTCATATGTTCTAAAACACCCCAATAAAGATGCTATAGAAAAACGCTTTGAGCTTTATAGAAATTATCAAGACGACCCCGATAACGCACTTGCCAAAGCCAAAGAGCTAGAGCTGCTAATTAACGAAATTCGTAAACAAGCAAGTCGCCGTATTGTTAGAGAGCTGTCGCAACTGTAATGCGCTGTTACGCTAATCAATTACCTAACGAGTTAAACAAAGGCTTAAAACCTTTTTACTTAGTTTTTGGTGAAGAGCCTTTTCAAGAAGCACAGTGTGTTCAGCTAATTCGCGATACTGCCAAAGCACAAGGCTTTGATGAAGTAATTAAATTTACTTTAATGCAGGGGTTTGATTGGCAGGAAATAATAGCGCAATATCAAAGCATGTCGTTATTTAGTGCACGCACTATTATTGAGTTTGACCTAAACCAGCAAAAGCCCGGTGTAATTGGTAGTAATACCTTTAAGCGTGTCGTTGAGCTTGTTAACCCCGACACGATACTAATTATTAAAGGTGCAAAAGCGAGCCAAGAAGTACAACGCGGTGCCTGGTTTAAAGCACTCGACAAACAAGGTGTATTTGTACCTTGTTATCCACTGACTGGCTCGCACGTAAAACGATGGCTTGATGAGCAATGTCAACGCTTGGCTCTTAACATGCAAAATGATGCCAAATTAAGCCTTATCAATGCAACAGAAGGTAATTTATTAGCGTGTTTTCAGGAACTTGAAAAGCTCTCTTTACTGCATGGCAACGCACTTATTACCCAGCAATTGGTTATGCAAGGGCTATTAAATCAAGCCAAATTTGATATTTTTGATTTAAGCGATGCCTTATTAAATGGTCATGCCAAGCAAGCTATTAAAGTTTTAAACAAATTAGCCAGTGACAACACTGAAGTTGTGAGTATATTGTGGGCGATTACAAAAGAACTCAACACCTTGATGAATGTGCAATTGGGATTGTTAAATGGTGAGCCAATAGCCAGCTTATTTAAACAAAATGCCATTTGGAAAAATCAGCAAGGGCCGGTGCAAAATGCCGTTAATCGCCTAAATATTACTGTACTTGAGCAAATTAATAGTGACATTGCTTTATTTGATGCAAGCTATAAACAAGGCAACTTAATTGCTCCTTATCAGGCACTTGCACATATTTGTATTAAGTTTTGTCAACCGCTCGATATTCCTATGCCGTGTCACAGCCTTAATTAGTTGCTTAACCTGTTGGACAAAAAAATGATTGCTATTTTTGGTGGCACCTTCGACCCCGTTCATTTAGGCCATATTAATATGGCTCAGCAATGTGTAAGCGCATTTAATTTAAGCACATTGTATTTTATGCCCTGCGCACTACCGGCTCACAAAACAGCACCAGGTATAAGCACAGAACATCGTGTTAATATGCTCAATGCGGCAATTAAACCGTACCCTCATTTTGCACTCGATTTAAGAGAGCTAGATCGTTCAGGCCCATCATACTCATTACTTAGCCTGCAAGAACTACGTAAAGAGTACCCAAGTACACCTATTTTATTTTTGATTGGAATGGATTCATTTAATTCACTAAATAAGTGGTTTGAATGGCAAACAATTACAGAGCTTTGCCATATTGTGGTATATCAACGACCAGCGCAGAGTTGTCAGGTAACAGGTGAGCTTAAGCACTACATGCAACATGCCCTCGTCGATGACCCCGCTCTTATTACAGAGCATTTAGGTGGTAAACTTTACTTTTTACCGGGTAAAATGCTTGATGCAGCTTCTAGTTCTATTCGTGATGATCTTAAAAAAAGTAACAAAAAGAATGAACTATTACCCGATGCCGTGAGTCATTACATACAAATGCATCAGCTATATCAAATTGATGCTTAAAAATGCCTAGCGTGTTAAAATACGCGCCATTAAATTTTTAAATTGAGACAAAACCTTGGATTCAAAACAACTACTCGCCTTTGCAATGGATAAAATTGACGATATGAAAGCGCGTGACATCGTTGACATAGACGTAACTGATAAATCAGACATTACCGATTACATGGTAATTTGTACTGGCACGTCTAAACGCCACGTTCAATCAATCGCCGACCACTTAGCAAAAGAAGCACGTCATGCAGATTCAGAGCCATTAGGCTATGAAGGCGAAAATGACGGCGAATGGGCACTGGTTGATTTAGGCGATGTGGTTGTACACGTGATGCAAACTGAAGCACGTAGCTATTACGATCTAGAAAAACTGTGGGGCTAACCACCCACTTGTTAAAAGCAACGCTTGGAAGTTATTCGTGAAAATACAAATGATTGCTGTTGGTACAAAAATGCCAGCGTGGGTAGAAACGGGATTTGCTGAATACCAGCGCCGTTTTCCCAAGGATATGGCTTTAGAGCTAATTGAAATACCCGCCGGTAAACGTGGCAAAAATGCCGATATAAAGCGTATTTTACATATTGAAGGCGAAAAAACATTAGCCGCTATTCCTAAAGGCAATCGTATTGTTACGCTAGAAGTCACTGGCAAAGCGCTAGATACTCACCAACTTGCTAAAAACATGGAAAAATGGCAACTCGATGGCCGCGATGTAAGTTTACTTATTGGCGGCCCAGAAGGACTTGCTCCAGAATGCATTGCTGCATCGGAGCAAAAGTGGTCGTTATCGAACCTAACATTACCACACCCTTTGGTGCGAATTATTGTTGCAGAAAGCCTATATAGAGGCTGGAGCTTAAATAACAATCATCCCTATCATCGCGAGTAACGCCTTGCTATGCTAAAACAAAGACCCACTATTCGCGATCACTCCGCAGAAGCAAATTTGTTTGCACGGCGTGCATTTGTGGGTTTTGTTTTTGTATTAGGGTTAGTAGCTGTTTTAATTACTAATCTTTACAATATTCAAGTAAAAGACCACCAAGATTATCAAACCCGCTCCAACGACAACCGTATTAAAGTTATTCCTATTGCACCTAATCGCGGTTTAATTTACGACCGAAACGGTGTACTGCTTGCTGAGAACAAACCCGTTTATAATCTCGAGGTGATCCCCGAGGAGGTTGATAACCTTGAAAAATCACTTGAGCAAGTAAGCCAACTAATCACGATTACAGAACAAGAAAAACAAGATTTTTTAAAAGATATAAAAAACACGCGCCGTTTTAAATCGCAAGTACTTAAAGCGCGCCTTGATGAAGCCGATGTTGCTACATTTTCGGTTAACCAGCATAAATTCCCCGGGTTTAGTATCGAAGCCCGTTTAGCACGTTATTACCCATTCGGCGACACGCTTACTCATGCCCTAGGTTATGTTGCAAAGCTAAACCGAAAAGAGCTGAACAAGCTCGAACAAGAAGGCCAAGCCACAAACTATCGTGCAACCCACGATATTGGCAAACTCGGTATTGAAAAATACTACGAGCAACTTTTACATGGTCAAGTCGGTTCGCAACGTGTAGAAGTTAATAACCGTGGTCGTGTTATCCGCACCCTGAGTATGCTTCCCCCACAGCCAGGTAGTGATTTAGTGTTAACGCTCGATATTGGCCTGCAACAAATAGCCCAACATGCACTCAAAGACATGCGCGGTGCGGTTGTCGTAATGGATGCAAAAGATGGCGGAATACTTGCGCTATATTCGAACCCAAGCTACGACCCCAATTTATTTGTACACGGTATTAGCAGTAAAAATTATAAGGCACTTCTTAACCCAGATCGCCCACTCATTAATAGGGCTACCCAAGGCCGATACGCACCAGCATCCACCATTAAACCGCATATGGCTATTTTAGCACTTGAAGAAAACATGGTGACGGAAGGGACAACCATGTGGGACCCGGGCTTTTTCCAAATTCAAAACGTAGAGCACAAATGGCGCGACTGGAAACGTTGGGGCCATGGCCATGTGGATGTATACAAAGCCATTGAAGAGTCGTGCGATACGTACTTTTACGATACCGCGTACCGATTAGGCATTACAAAAATTAGTAATTTTATGGCGCGCTTTGGTTTTGGCGACCTATCGGGTATAGATATACACGAAGAAACCACCGCGATATTGCCTTCAAAAGAATGGAAAGAAAACAGATTTAAAGAGTCATGGTGGCGTGGCGATACAATTTCTGTAGGCATTGGCCAAGGATATTGGACCGCAACACCGATTCAAATTGCTAATGCAACTAACATACTTGTTAACAAAGGGGTTAACCACCCTCCTCACTTAGCGCAAGTGGCTAAAAAAGAGGACGATGTGACGCAAATAAATAATGAAGAAAAGCCACCTGTAGTACTGAACAATCCTGACAATTGGCGTATAGCCATTGATGCTATGCACAATACCGTAACTAAAGTCACAGGCACCGCCCACAAAGCGTTTAAGGGCGTAAACTACGACCCTGCAGGTAAAACGGGCACGGCACAAGTTGTGAGCATTGCACAAGGTGAAAAGTACGATGCAGAATCACTTAAAGAGCGACAACGCGATAATGCCATTTATGTGGGGTTTGCCCCTTACAATAATCCTCAAATAGTTGTGTCTATTGTTGTTGAAAATAATGGTGGTGGCAGCACGGTTGGCGCACCTATTGCCAGACAGTTAATGGATTATTACTTTGCAGCTAACCCTGTTGAACTGGCAAGGAATAACACCCTATGACCGCCCTGCATGACAAGCGCTCTATTTGGATGCGCATGCATTTAGATTTGCCTTTACTTATTGCCATTTTACTTATGATGGCTGGAAGCATTACGGTTGTGTACAGCGCAAGTGGCCAAGAGTCAGCGATGATGGTAAGACACATGACGCGGATGGGTGTGGCCATCATTGCCATGGTAGTACTTGCACAAATTCCTCCCGCGACACTGAAAAGACTCACTATACCGATGTACTGCGTTGGGTTATTAATGCTGGTTGGTGTGTTGTTATTTGGTGTGAGCTCTAAAGGCGCGCAACGTTGGCTTGATTTAGGGTTAACTCGCTTTCAACCCTCAGAATTAATGAAGCTAGCAGTACCTATGATGGTAGCTTGGTATATTGGCCGTAAACATTTACCACCACGACCACTACACTTAATTTTTGGCTTTGCGATAGTGATGCTGCCTACATTATTAATTAAAGAGCAACCAGACTTAGGAACATCAATACTGATTGCAAGCTCTGGCATATTTGTACTTTTTTTATCAGGGTTGAGCTGGCGATTAATTAGCTTTTTAAGTGCTGCGGTTGCCTTAGCAGCATGGCCATTTTGGCAGTACGGTATGCATGCTTATCAACGACAACGCGTACTAACATTTTTAGATCCGGAGAGCGACCCTCTTGGCTCGGGTTATCATATTATTCAATCTAAAATAGCCATTGGTTCTGGCGGTGTCGAAGGTAAAGGCTGGTTGCAAGGTACACAGTCACAACTTGAGTTTTTACCTGAACGGCATACCGATTTTATTTTTTCGGTATTAAGTGAGGAGTTTGGCTTATTTGGTGTCTGCGTTTTACTTAGCTTGTACTTGTTTATAATTGGCCGCAGCTTATATATTGCAGTAAATGCACAAGACGCATTTGGAAAGCTGTTAGCTGGCGCACTGACTTTAACTTTTTTTGTTTATATATTTGTAAATATTGGCATGGTATCAGGACTACTACCTGTTGTTGGTGTGCCCTTACCCCTGATAAGTTATGGTGGCACATCGATGATTACGCTAATGGCCGGCTTTGGTATTATTATGTCGATTGCGACAGACAAAAGGATGCTTTTAAAATAATGCAATGTTACGCTCAGACTCTAATAATCATCTTAATCGCTATCACTGTCAGTGCCTGTAGTAGTGGTTCGAGTGGGCGTTACCATATGCGCCATGATTCAGCCCCTCTTAGAGCACCCACAGCGCTTGAAATGCAGGATGCTATTGTTACTGAGGTGCAAAAAAGTGCTAGTGCTTCTCGCCCCTACGAGGTGCTAGGTAAACGGTATACCCCAATGCTTGACGAAACGGGTTACAAAGAAGAAGGCATTGCATCGTGGTACGGCAGAAAGTTTCACGGATACCACACTTCAAATGGTGAAATATACGATATGTTTGCCATGACCGCCGCGCATAAAACATTACCTTTACCTAGTTTTGTTCGTGTTACAAACACGCAAAATGGTAAGTCAGTAATTGTACGCGTAAACGACCGTGGGCCTTTTCATGATGACAGAATTATTGACCTGTCATATGCGGCTGCATACAAGCTCGGCTACTATACTCACGGTACAGCAAAGGTTAAGCTTGAGGCGGTTACGCTTTCGAATTCTGCTGCGAATAAAACGTATATTCAAGTAGCTGCAGGCAGTACATTGGCAAATATTGAAGCCCTTGCACAACGCTTACGCCAACAATATAAATTACCAACAAACATTGTGAAAAAAGACACTATTTACAGATTACATTTGGGGCCAATACAAAACGCCCAACATGCAGAAAAAGTATTAAAAAAATTAAAACAAAATCAATTTCAAAACGCGTTCTTGCTTTACACTCAGTAAGACAAATACCCAAACCAGCCTAACGACACTCGCATCTCGGGGGTGTTTGGGTATAGAATGGCGTAACGCGAATTTTTAACTTTAACCATTAATGAGTATGATGAAATCAATTAAACATAAAATCCTCAAAGGTGTATGTGGCTTAGTTTGTTCAGCCGCCGTATTTTCAGCCAGCGCCCAAATTATTCCGGCTCCACCTCAAGTTAATGCAAAGGGTTATTTTTTAGTAGACTTTACAACAGGTAAAGTTATTGCTGAAGGCGAAGCCGATACTAAACTTGCGCCAGCAAGCTTAACTAAAATGATGACCAGTTATGTAATTGGTACAGAAATTAAAGTTGGTAACATAGCCCCTACCGACATGGTTACAATTAGCGAAAAAGCATGGGCAAAAAACTTCCCAGAGTCTTCAAAAATGTTTATCGAAGTGGGTAAGCAAATTAGTGTTGATGAGCTCAATCATGGCATTATTATTCAATCAGGTAATGACGCCTGTGTTGCTATGTCTGAGCACATAGCAGGCAGTGAAAGTGCTTTTGCCGACTTAATGAATGCTCACGCTGCTAAATTAGGTATGACTAACAGCCACTTTATTAATAGCCATGGTCTTGATACTGATGAGCACTATACAACACCACGTGATATGGCCACGCTAAGCGCCGCACTTATCAGAGATGTACCTGAAGAGTATGCTATTTATAAAGAAAAATCATACACCTACAATGGTATTAAGCAATACAACCGTAACTCACTATTATGGGATGAAAGCTTAGACGTAGATGGTATAAAAACAGGCCACACATCTGAAGCTGGCTACAGCTTAGTTACATCAGCCACTAAAAATGGTATGCGTTTAATTGCTGTTGTTATGGGCACCTCAAGCGAGCGTGCACGTAAAGTAGAAAGCAAAAAACTACTTAACTACGGCTTTCGCTTTTTTGAAACAATTACACCTTACAAAGCGGGCGACAGCTTTGCAGAGCAGCGCATTTGGATGGGTAACAAAGAAAATGTATCGTTAGGTATTCTAGAAGACACACCTATCACTATTCCACGTGGTCAGCATAAAAACCTAAAAGCTAACTTTGAGCTAGACAACACCCTTGAAGCGCCATTAGCTAAAGGCACTAAAGTAGGCACTTTATTCTTGCAATTAGAGGGGGAAGACATTGCGCAATACCCACTAGTGACACTTGAAGAAGTGGAAGAAGGCAGCTTCTTTAGTAAAATTTATGACTACTTACGTTTACAGATCATGCAATAACTTGTAAATGACTAAGTATATATAATTTAAGCGCCTCCATGTGGGGCGTTTTTTTTTGCTTGAAAAATGCTAGAATGCGCCCCATATATGCATCACTGCTAAACGCCTATCTGTATTAAGCTTCGTGCTTTACATAGAGTTCACACTTTTGTATGAGGAGTCACTAACGTGGTTCAACCAGTTAAAAATACTAAATTTGATGAGTACCTAGAGTACCCTTGCCCATTTACATTTAAAATTATGGGTTTAGCCAACGTTAATTTAACAGATCAAATATTAGCAAAATTACAACCTATTGCTCCGGGCGACTACGCACCAAAAGTAAAACCAAGCAGTAAAGGTAATTATGAGTCTGTTACGCTAGTAGCTACGGTTACAAGTGGTAAACACATTGAAGAAATTTACAACGTGATCAGTAATATCGATGACGTACGCCATATGCTTTAAGCCATAGTTGGGATTTGATGTGAGCGAAAACACTTTAATCGTACGCCAATTAGGTCGCCAGCGTTACATGCCTATTTGGCAAAAAATGCAAGACTTTACCGATACACGTGATGAAAACACCCCTGATGAAATTTGGCTTGTAGAGCACGAAAGTGTATTTACTCAAGGCCAAGCAGGAAAAGACGAGCATTTACTTGCCCCTGGCGACATTGAAGTAATTAAAGTTGATCGCGGTGGCCAAGTTACCTACCACGGCCCTGGCCAACAAATGATGTACGTATTATTTAACCTACGTCGTTTAAAGATAGGTGTGCGTGAACTTGTTACTTGGCTCGAAGAGTGCATTATAGAGTCGCTTGCTGAATACAATATTGAAGCATACGCTAAAGCCGACGCCCCGGGTGTTTACGTTAACGACAGCAAAATTGCATCATTAGGTTTAAGAGTTCGCCGCGGCTGCTCATTTCATGGCTTAGCATTAAATGTTAACATGGACCTAAGTCCATTTTTACGCATCAACCCGTGTGGTTATGCCGGTATGAATATGGTGCAAACAAAAGAATTAGAGGGTCCTCAAAACCTACAAAGCGCAGGTGAAGGACTCGTAAAACACATGATTAAAAAGCTTAATGCAGCACAGGTTAAGCATACTGAAGGGTTTGAAAACGAATGAATAAACCAGTCAAAATGGAACCAGGTGTAAAACTACGCGACGCAGAAAAAATGGCGTTGATCCCCGTTAAAGTTTTACCAACAGAAAAAACTGAAATGTTGCGTAAGCCAGAGTGGCTTAAAATTCGCTTACCAAAGTCAACAGAGCGTATTGACGGTATTAAACAAGCCATGCGTAAGCACGGCTTACACTCAGTATGTGAAGAGGCATCGTGCCCAAACCTATCAGAGTGTTTTAACCACGGTACAGCAACCTTTATGATTTTAGGTGCTATTTGTACGCGTCGTTGCCCATTTTGTGATGTTGCTCATGGTCGCCCATTAAAACCTGATGCAGCAGAGCCTGAAAAACTTGCACTAACTATTAAAGACATGAAGCTTAGCTACGTTGTAATTACCTCGGTTGACCGTGATGATCTTCGTGATGGCGGCGCACAGCACTTTGCCGATTGTATCCGTGAAATTCGTAAGCATAACCCAACCATTACCATCGAAATTTTAGTACCCGATTTCCGTGGCCGTATGGACCGTGCTCTTGAAATTTTAATTGAAACGCCACCTGATGTGTTTAATCACAACCTAGAAACAGCACCGCGTTTATACAAACTTGCGCGCCCAGGTGCCGATTACAAATGGTCGTTAGAATTACTTCGTCGTTTTAAAGAAGCACACCCAGAAGTAAAAACTAAGTCTGGCTTAATGGTTGGTCTAGGTGAAGAGATTAGCGAAATAGAAGAAGTACTTCGTGATCTACGTGCTCATAACGTTGACATGCTAACAGTTGGTCAATATTTACAACCTTCTAAGCATCACTTGCCAGTTAAACGTTACGTGCCGCCTGCAGAGTTTGACGCGTTGAAAGAATACGCTGATGAAATTGGCTTTACACATGCAGCCTCTGGCCCATTCGTTCGTTCAAGCTACCACGCTGACCAACAAGCTGCGGGTAAAGAAGTAAAATAATTACTTTTAAAATGCATTAAAAAAGCCCTTGGTAATTAAATTACTAAGGGCTTTTTTGTGGATTTTATAATTGTATTATGTCGATTACTTTATTAAAGAACCTTTCTTAATCACAAAATCAGCAAATCGTACCTGCTCTTCTTCAGCGCGAAGGCTATCGGTCTCTACTATTGAGCGGTAAATTCCCCATTTAGGGCGTGCAAAGTCATCATCTCTTACGCCTCGCCACATATCTATATTTTGCTCGTTTATATTCAATAGCTCTTCATTGTCGCTTAAGCGGGTAAGGGTCATCTCAAATTGCCCCTCCTCGCTAAATGTGGCTTGAACAAAAACCTGTATCCACTCATCGGTTATAAGTGACCAATCTGTTTCTAAAAGGTTTTTATCAAGCCCTGTACTGTTACCGTTTTCATCAAAACCTGCGCTATACCTTAATTGTAACTGGTTCCCTGTACTGTTTTTTTGAGCACCAGAGAGCGTAATGATAGGTTGATCGTCGTTGCCATTGGTATTGTCGTTGGTATCGTTACGGGCTTTTATTTGGAAAAAGTGACTGAATTTACTCGTTAACTCAAGCTCACTACTTACTTTAAACTTCCAGTTGTATTGTACGGTTTCATTTTCAAAAGCAAGCGTTGCCGGGGGTGATTTATCATAGGACTTAATTTCGTTACGCTGACGATCACTCGGGCCTTTGTCTTTATCTTGGTCTTCATCGCGATGAGCTAAAAATACAAAGTGATTACCTACAATATCGTCTGTATCTTCCACTATATGTATAACACCTTCATGATTACCGCTATACATATCAGGCGATTCAATTGAGCCTTCACTAAATACATTTTCTATTAACGTATAAGCGCTGAGGCCTAAATTAACGCCATCAGCATTTAGGGTTGTTTCATCGCTTACTACAAAATTATCTGGCTGTACTACGCCAACAACGGTAATGCTTATTGTCGCTTTAGTGCCATCCGCAGAGCTAATTACTATTTCATCAAGTAATGTGTCACCTATATCTAATGCGGTCACGTTTGTGTCAGCGAGGTCCAGGGTGTAAGACCAACTACCATTGCTTGAAAGATTAAATATACCATAACGTGTTTGACTGCTCGTCTGAGTAATAAACACCGCCTCACCAGCTTGCTCATCTGTTATAGAAAGCTCACCCACGACTGCACTTTGACGATTGCTTTCTATATTTGCTGATATTTCCCTTCTGATAATTGCGGCAGATTGTACCGACAGCTCAGTGCTGACTAACTCATTTTTCGAACTCGAACTCCCACAGCCCAATAATGAAAAACTTAAAAAGCACACTGTATAGATATTTAATACACTCAAACGAAATATCGACATAACAAACCAGCCCAACACATTAATGGTAAGTAAACTTTTAAAAATATAACTTACCAATTATTAATTTTAATAACTAGTTATTTATTACCAATAACTCATTATTCGCTTTCAGGGCTAGTTAAGTGTTTTAAACTAACAGCAATAACAATGCTAAAAATATAATTAGGTTAAAACCAAGTTACTTGAGATAATCTACCCGATACCATTATTTAGGTTAAATATGAAATTATTAGTTCGTAACTTATCTCGCACTACATCAGAGCAAGATCTTCGTACATTGTTTTCAGCGCACGGCAAAGTGACTACCTGTAACTTAGTACTCGATAAAGAAACTGGCCAATCTAAAGGATTTGCCTTTGTAGAAATGCCAAACGATATTGAAAGCAAAAGCGCTATTAAAGCACTTAATCAATTAACCGTTGATAAAAGTAAGATTCGCGTAAAATACGCAGATGAAAAATAGCTGTTAGCTAAACACTTTTTTAAACCAGCTAAATGCTGGTTTTTTATTGTTGGTGTTATTTTTTATCAATCTGATCTTCCCTAAAATTGATGGCTTTAAACTACTTTAACTATATGTTTAAATTTCAATCCATTAATTTATATAAATTTATTAAAGCTACTTCCAACCTTGACGCCATTTTTCTGTGTTTTTGAGATCGCGCCAACTAATGGGGTATTGGTTTTTAGAAAACACAGACTCAGTAACACACGCTATCACGTTAGCATCTTCATCGTACTCTACCTCCACAATTACAAAATGCTTTTCTTTATTAATGGCAGGCGTTGCAGTCCATTTGCTATTGAGTAATTTTTTTGGGTTTATGTTATTCATAAAATTTAAAGTTTCTTGTCAATTTGTAAGGCTTAATACGCACAATCATGTTCTCAAGCTCAATTAATCACTCTTAAATAAAAGCGTTAACGACTTCTCTAGTAACAAAAAACCGAATAAATTTCTTTATTCGGTTTAAGAACCATCATTGCTATGGCACTACCTAGATAGTGTAATAATTAATAAAGCTTAATCATCTTCAATATTGTCTAGGCCTTTGGTTCCCTCTTTTGGCTTGAGTTTGTGATGAATAGCCGACTTAATTAACATATAGCCACTTATTGGGGCAGTAATTAATAGAAATATAGTGATCAATATTTCCTTAACGCTTAAACCCGTTTCAGAGTTTGCAAAAAATACCATGGCGGCAATTAATATACTTGCCATACCTAAAGTGGTGGCCTTTGTTGGGCCATGTAAACGCATAAAAAAATCGGGCAGTTTTAATAAGCCTAACGAACCAATTAAAATAAACGTGCCGCCAAATAACAATAAAATTGATACAACCCACTCACTAATCATCTTGCCACCCTATTCAATTATATCGCCACGTAGTAAATACTTACACACCGCAACAGTGCTTACAAACCCTAACATGGCTATCAACAATGCAGCCTCAAAATACAAGCCTGTTCCCATACTTATGCTGTATAAAACAATAAGTGCAATAACATTAATATACATAGTATCAAGGGCTAAAACTCTATCAGGAATCGAAGGCCCTATAATAAGGCGCCACAAATTAAGTAATAAAGAGAGCCCTATCATGGCAAAAACGATAAGTAATACGGTATCTAACATTGAAATATCTCCTTTAGTGGAGCTTCGTAACGCTTTTTAATATGCTTGATAAGCTCGGCTTCGTTATCAAGGTCAAGTACATGTATGAGCAAATAACGCTGTGTCATTTTCTCGCCCTGTGCTAACGATTCAGGAATAGGGTACACCTCCGCACTTACAGTACCGGGTGTTAACGACACACTGCTTGCTAAAATTGTAATCGGCATATCATGTGTTAAGTCTAAGGGGACTTTAATAAATGCGGGGCGTAATTTTTTGGAAGGCCCAACAATTAATAACGCAACCTGTAAGTTAGCTACAATAATATCGTAAAGTACAATTAAAAATTGTTTTAGAGCTAGCCCTGGCTTTAATATAAGCGGCTGAGGATCTCTAAACGAGAAGCTTAAAATAGGAATAAAAATAGCAAAAAATGTTGCCAGTACAATATGACCAACCGACACACTATTATTGAGCAACAACCATACTATAAACAAAAATAAGCTACGAAATGGTGTTGGTAACCAACGAAAACGGGCTTGCAGTCTCATTACATGCCTCCTTTTAGTACAGCATTTATGCCACCGCTAATATCATGTAATTGCGTAGCAGCACCTATCATGTATTCGCTAATCGGCCCGCCAAAAATAACTAATAATGGCGAACATGCGAGTAACCCTATAATTACCGTAACTTGTAATGGGTTTGCATCAGCGCAGTCTGGGCTTTCGCTGCGTTTATCTTTTCTTTCCCAAAACAAGCTTGTACCCGCACGAGAAAGTGCAACTAGCAATGCAAAGCTTGTTATTAAATAAACGGGCCAAAATACTAAGGCCTGCTCACTATTTAAAGTTGATTTTAGTATCCATATTTTACCAACAAAGCCAGATAACGGCGGCATACCTACTACTGTTAAAGCGGCAACAACAAAACATGCCCCAAGTAAAAGCGGCTGTTTAACTGCACGCCCACCAACAAGCCTGTCGGCAACTTTTCCACGTTGCTTAGCAATTAAGTCGGCTAATAAAAATAACGCGGCACTCACTAATGTTGAATGCACTAAGTAATATAATAATGCAGCCGTTGCATTTACATTTTGTAAAGCCACTAGCGCAACTAATGTACCTACCGACACTAACACTAAATTAGCAGTTAACTTACGCAAGTCTTGCGCGGCTATTGCGCCCATAGCTCCGACGATAATAGTGGCAATTGCTAATCCCCAAAGCCAAGGTTGTACCATGTGCTCAAGTGCACCCGCCTGTTCACCAAATATAACGGTGTAAACACGCAGCATGGCATATACGCCCACCTTAGTCATAATAGCAAATAAGGCTGCAACAACAGGTTTAGCGCTTGCATAGGTATTTGGAAGCCATAAATGTAGGGGCAATAATGCGCCTTTTAAAGCAAATACAATAAGTAGTAATAAACCACCGGCTTTAGCAATAAATACATCGTCACCATTAAGCTGTGATACCTTTTGCGCCATATCAGCTATATTCAATGTACCTAATACGCCATATAAAATACCTAAACCTATTAAAAATACACTTGAGCCCACTAAATTTAAAATGACATACTGTAGCGCTGCACGTGTGTTTTGTTTGTCGCCACCGTGCATAAGTAATGCATACGATGCAATAAGTAAAACTTCAAAAAATACAAACAGGTTAAACAAATCACCCGTTAAAAAAGCACCGTTAACACCCAATACTAAAAAATGAACTAGGGGGTGATAAAAGCTCCCTTTTTCATCATCGCCCGCACTGCCATATAAAATGGCCCCAAGTCCTAAAAACGAGGTTAGCGCTACGAGTAATGTTGATAAATTGTCGGCCACAAGTACTATCCCAAAAGGGGCCGACCAATCACCAATTGCATAAACACTGATACCCGTATTGTAAATATGCATTAATAAAAACACACTAACGGCAAACGTAATAAGCGCCATAGCATTTGATGCGTAACGGCGAATTTTTACACTTTTACCACACGGTGGAAGTAACAAAATAACCGCTGCAAGCATAGGTAATAAAATAGGTAAGGATGCTAAATGTTGAATCATTTTTGCTCCTTAACTACAGCAGCTGATTTAACTGGGCTTCCATCAACATGATCGCTCCCTAAATCAGCACGTCCACGAATAGCCAAAATAACCACAAATGCTGTCATTGCAAAACCAATTACAATTGCGGTTAAAACCAAGGCTTGAGGAAGTGGATCGGCGTAATCTGCTCCGGTACCAAGTACCACTGCTTTATTTATAGTTAAACGCCCCGATGAAAATAAAAATAAGTTTACTGCATACGAAATCATGGTAAGACCCAGCACTACAGGAAACGTCCGTGCTCTCAACAGTAAAAATATACCGCAGCTAACTAATACACCAACGCACGATGCGTATAATAGCTCCATTAAATATTCACCTCTTTTTTAGGGGCATCGGAAGTCATATTACCCAAACTAGCTAAAATCATTAATGTTGCACCTACTACGGTGAGGTACACGCCAAGGTCAAACACAATTGCACTAGCAAGCTCTGTTTTACCTACAAACGGAATATCAAAGTAATCAAACCACGTGGTTAAAAATGGCCGACCGAAGAACCAGCTACCTACACCGGTAAACATAGCGATACCAATCCCCGAGGCAATAATTTTACGGTAGTTGATGTCAAAACGCTCGGTGATCCAGTTAGAGCCATGTGCCATGTACTGCAATATGAAAGCAATTGACGTAACCAAACCAGCAATAAAACCACCACCTGGTAAGTTGTGACCACGCAAGAATATATACGCTGATACTAACAACGCCAACGGCAATAAGCTTTGTGAAATACTTGCAAGTAATATTGGGTAACGCTCACGCGCCCATGGACGTCCTTCGCTATCACTGGCAGGCATAAATAATGGGATACGTGAAAGCACTTTAAATATACCTAATGCAGCTATACCCAGTACCGTTATTTCACCTAGGGTGTCAAATCCCCTAAAGTCGACCAAAATAACGTTAACCACGTTTGTACCGCCACCACCTGTTTTGGCATTAGCGACAAAGTAATCAGAAATAGAATTTAACGGACGCGTTAATATCGCATAACAAATACTCGCAACCACTACACCAATAGTAGAGGCAATTCCTAAGTCGCGCAGTACTCGCAACGAGCTAGACTCTTTAGGCGTATGCTGAGGTAAAAAGAACAACGCAAGCATAAGCAATATAATAGTGGCCACCTCAACAGTAAGCTGAGTTAACGCTAAATCTGGCGCAGAAAAACGAGTGAATAAAACCGACACCATCAAGCCTACTATAGACAGCATCAACAGTGCGACCATTCTCGATCTGTGCCAAATAACGGTGGCTATTGCGCCAATTATTAATAAACCAGCACCAATCGCATTATGCACATCAACAGGTGTGCGCGGCATACTGCCAGCTAATTGTTGCATTTCAAATAATGGCCAACCGGCACAAAGTAATACGACACCCAGCATAATAACCAAATAGCGCTGTAAAGAACCATTTTCAGTGCTGTTAATCTTACTCTGACACCATGCAACTACACTCAGCACTGCACGTTCAAAGGTTTTTTTAGCATTTAATGTGGGCAGTGAAGCCTGAAATTGAAATAAATATTTGCGATTCACGTAAATAAACAAACCACCTACAACGGCCATTGCACTCATCAGTAACGGTAGATTAAAACCATGCCAAATTGTTAACTTGTACTCTGGCATCGCCTCCCCTAACACCGCTAATGACGCCGCAGATAAAATACTATCAACAGTAAAGCTTGGGAAAATACCCACCAAAATACATAGCACAACCAGTATTTCTATTGGCACACGCATATAACGTGGCGGTTCATGCGGTGTTCTAGGTAAGTCTATTGGGTCGCCGTTAAAAAATACATCGTGAATAAAGCGTGCTGAATAGGCGACTGCAAATGCACCTGCCACCGTTGCAAGTACAGGTATTAACCATGACATAGATCCAAGTACTTGCTGATGTAGTGTTTCGGCAAAAAACATTTCTTTAGATAAGAAACCATTGAGTAGAGGTACGCCCGCCATAGCTGCAGCAGCAACCATTGCAAGAGTTGCGGTATAAGGCATAAACCGCCACATACCATTAAGTTTACGCATATCACGCGTGCCTGTTTCATGGTCAATAATACCAGTAGCCATAAATAACGACGCTTTAAATGTTGCGTGGTTAATTATATGGAATATGGCTGCAACCGTTGCAAGCTCGGTATCAAGGCCAAGCAATAGCGTGATCAAACCTAAATGGCTAATTGTCGAATACGCAAGTAACCCCTTTAAATCGTGCTTAAATAACGCTATGTAAGCACCAAATAACAATGTAGCTAAACCAGTTAAACCAACTAATAAAAACCACATTTCGGTTCCAGCTAAAGCTGGATAAAAGCGCGCAAGTAAAAAGATACCGGCTTTAACCATCGTTGCTGAGTGCAAGTAAGCGCTAACGGGCGTAGGGGCCGCCATTGCATGAGGTAACCAAAAATGAAACGGAAACTGAGCCGATTTAGTAAATGCACCCAGCAATACTAAAACAAGTGCTAACTCGTATAAATCATGGGATTGAATAATGGCTTTACTTGCCAAAATAACATCTAAGTCATAACTGCCAACAATATCACCTAGTAACATTAACCCGCCAAGTAGTGCTAAACCACCCGCACCCGTTACGGCTAAAGCCATTCGCGCGCCCTTACGCGCTTCAGATTTATGCCACCAATAACTTATCAATAAAAAAGAACTGATACTGGTCAATTCCCAAAATAGCCATAGCTGTATAACGTTATTAGACATAACAATGCCTAGCATTGCAGTCATAAATAACATTAAGTAGCTATAAAGCTTAGCCATTGAGTCATTGGCGCTGAGATAATAACGTGTATATACAATAACAAGCAAACCAATGCCTAATATCATAAACATAAACAAGAGGCTTAAACCGTCTATACGAAGCGATAAATCTAGACCAATAGAGGGGATCCACGCTAAGGAATAGCGGATAGTTTCACCGGCAAGAACCGCTGGTGCATGGTATAAAGTAATCCCCAAAGCGGTTAACGGTGCAAGCACAGTAGCAAATGTACTTTGATTGCGAGAAAGTTTGCCTGTGAATGCAGAAATAACACTGCCAATCAAGGATAACAAGGGTATCCAGAGCAAAGTCATAATGTAGGGCCTTTTATAATCATAAGTTTATCAGGGCGCCACTTTTATACATTAAGTGATGCTTTTACTGCCTGTTTTTAAACGACATTAATGGTAATAGTTATACTCAATAACAGATATTTTGTCTATAAAAAGCGAAGCATGTTGAGTTAATTTTAAGTGAGAAAATAGGGACTTAAAAACCAATGGTTATAGACATATTAACGCTTAATTTTATCTATATGTGCTAACCAAAGGGCCCTGTATTGATCAGAGAGCTTTATCTGTTGATATTCTAGAATTGACCAGTCTTTACTTGGTTTGTAGGCTACACCGCCACTCTGGCAGCTTTTACTTCTATGCCAACCTTTTGGTGATTTTTCATCTTTTTGTGCAATATACAAGTTAGGAGCAACTAAGCCTCTCATTTTACACAACCAAGCCTGCTTAGCTTTGGGTAAAACATACTCATCTTCAAAGCCATTAAAGTGCATTAGCTCATGCAAAAAAATCCCATAATTGGCGTCTGAATTTAATTGCATAATGCCGCGGCTAACATTAGCACTTCCATATTTGGGCATCATTACAACAAAATCGAATTTTCTTAAAAATTGTTTATTTATTAAAGAAGATTGCCAATCACAATTAGCCGCTTTGCTCATGCTATTGTTGCACTTTAAAGCACCACCCACATACACTGGCTTACTAAAGCAAAAAGCGTCCTGTCTTGGCTCCGGATTTTTATTATAAGTTTTGATTAATGCCGATAACTTATAAAGTCCACTTCGATGATCGCTCATCGTTAAAACATTAAACTGGCATTTTTTATTTACGGCAATAGTAGAATTTAACGATAAAAAGTCCAATGAGTGCAAAAATGGTTCGGGGATCTGTGTGTGAATAACACCATTGTGTAAGTTAAGGTGATTTAATACAAAACCAGGCTCTAGGTAGCCTAACGTGTTTAATAGTTTAAGATCGTCCCATTGCTTAGTAACAAGTAATTGCTGGGCTAACTTGGCCAGCTGAAAATTACTTATTTTTGGTAAACTCAGTCGCCAAAATAACTTCGCTGCTTCAGCTTGGTCTTTTTTGATCAGGTGTAAAGAATACTCGTATTGAGCAGAAGGTATGTGATGCCTAGCAAGTAGGCCAAGAGTATTTTTAGGCAGTTTATTTATATTTGCTAAAAAGTAGCGAGGAAACTGCCAATATAATTGTAGCGGTTCGGCTTTGGCATTTAATACCTGCCAAAAGCCAATACCACCATAGCTGTTGCTCGACCCTGCAACCAACAAGCTAAAAAGTAATGCTAATGTTGTTTTTAACACACTAACTTGCGTCTGCTTCCATTAAAAGTTCAAGCTCTAAGCGAGCATATTTGTATTCTATGAACTCATGTACATTAGTAGATAGTGCCAATCTAAAATAATCAGCGGCAACATAGGTATCACCCGCTGCTTGGTGTAGCTTTGCTAAGTAAAAATAAGCTTCGCACAAACGCTGGGCATATTCTTGCTCTGACTTAACGCCATCGCTTACACCAGATAAAAATGTATGCTCACTCATATCACCCGCAAAAAGTGAGATTAACTGATATGCCCATTGCGAGTCATCAAGCGCTTTAGAGTTAGTTTTTAGCTCAGCAACTGCTGAATCTTTGTCTAATTTAGCTTGTGCTAAATACACCCACAAAACGCGATACGGGTCGTTAGGAGAACGCGCTAAAAATTGACTGAAGTCTGTTTTTGCAATACTGGGCCTATCGCCATAATAAAGCGCAATACCGCGGTTCAAGTAAGCGTATTCGTGTTCTTCATCTAGCTCTAACGCAGAATCAAAAAGCTCATATGCTTTTTCATATTGCTGCATTAATGTGTGTTGAATACCTAAAAAATTATACACCTCAGCTAAGTCAGGCTTAAGTTTTACCGCACGGTTAAAGTCAATGCGCGATAAAGTGGTCATGCCTAAACTATCAAACAGCACTCCGCGATCGTAATATAACTTTGCTTGTTGCTCTGGCGTTAAATCAGCTCTATTAAGTAATTCTGAATAACGTGCAATAGCTATTTCACTGCGAAAATCAGACGCTAAGGGCGCAGTGAAAGGCACGTTTACTACAGGTGCTGATTCTGATTGGGTTGTTGTTTGGCAAGCGCTTAAAGACAAAATAGCAAAAGACGCCAAAGCAATGTGTTTGAAAATCATTAAAATCCTTAATACCAAGGTTGGTAGCCTTATGACTGACGACGAATGATTTGGTTCATAGTTGCACATACACTGTTGTGTATCATCGTAAGTAATTTAGCTTCCTTGAATAATCTTTGTTTAAATTCAAGTCCCTCATTAAAGCATAAAAAAAGGGGCTAAACAGCCCCCTTTTATATTATCCAGAAAATATCTGGATTAAGTATTAGCAATTAAGCATCAGTTGACGCATCTGCCGCTGGTGCAGCTGATTCCATTGCTTCTTTAATACTAAGACGTACACGACCTTGACGGTCTACTTCTAGTACTTTAACTTTAACTTCTTGACCTTCGCTAAGGTGATCTGCAACGTTATTAACGCGCTCTGTGCTAATTTGAGAAATATGCACTAAACCATCTTTACCAGGAAGAATATTTACAAACGCACCGAAATCTACAATACGTACAACTTTACCTTCGTAGATAGTACCTACTTCAAGTTCTGCTGTTAATTGCTCAATACGGCTGATTGCATTTGCAGCGCTTTCACCGTCAGTAGCGGCAATTTTAATTGTACCGTCATCACCGATTTCAATTGTTGTGCCTGTTTCTTCAGTAAGTTGACGAATAGTAGCGCCACCTTTACCAATAACTTCAGCAATTTTCTTCTGTGGAATTTTCATTGTGTAAATGCGCGGAGCAAACATTGAAAGCTCTTCAGAAGGAGCAGAAATCGCTTCGTCCATCACTTTTAATATGTGTAAACGTGCTGCTTTTGCTTGTTTAAGCGCAATTTGCATGATTTCTTGTGTGATACCTTCAATCTTGATATCCATTTGCAATGCAGTAATACCGTTAGTAGTACCTGCTACTTTAAAGTCCATGTCACCTAAGTGATCTTCGTCACCTAAGATGTCAGAAAGAACAACGAATTTCTCGTCTTCTTTAACTAGACCCATCGCAATACCTGCAACAGAAGCTTTAATTGGAACACCCGCGTTCATAAGTGCTAGTGATGTACCACACACAGATGCCATTGAAGATGAACCGTTTGATTCAGTGATTTCTGATACAACACGGATTGAATATGGGAAGTCAGTCAATGTTGGCATTACTGCTTGGATACCACGCTTAGCTAGGTTACCGTGGCCAATTTCACGACGCTTAGGAGAACCAACAAAACCAGTTTCACCTACACAGAATGGAGGGAAGTTGTAGTTAAGCATAAAGTGGTTTTTGTGCGTGCCCGTTAAATCGTCGATTAACTGTGAATCACGTTCTGTACCAAGCGTTGCTGTTACTAATGCTTGTGTTTCACCACGTGTGAAGATAGCAGAACCGTGAGTACGCGGTAATACGCCAGTCATTACGTCTAGTGCACGGATCATATCTGGTTCACGACCATCGATACGTTTTTCGCCTGCAGCGATACGGCCACGAACAATTTTCTTCTCAAGTGAACCGAATACTTTACCCACTTCTTGCTTATCAAGCGTTTCGCCTTCAGCAAGCTCACTTGAAAGTGCTTCGATAACTGCATCTTTAGCTACGCCAAGTGCTTCTTTACGCGCTACTTTATCAGTAATACGGTAAGCTTCGCCTACTTTATCAGCAGCAAGTTCAGCTACTTTCTCTTCAAGCGATACGTTTTTCTCAGGTGCAGTCCAATCCCAAGTAGGCTTGCCTGCTTCTGCTTTAAATTCGTTAATAGCATTGATGATAGACTGTGATTGCTCATGACCGTATACAACCGCGCCTAGCATTACGTCTTCAGCAAGTACGTCTGCTTCTGATTCAACCATAAGTACTGCGTTATCAGTACCAGCAACAACTAAATCAAGTTGGCTCTCTTCAAGTTCTTTTAACGTTGGGTTAAGAACGTATTCACCACCAATGTAACCAACACGAGCTGCACCAATTGGACCACTGAACGGGATGCCAGAGATAGCAAGTGCTGCTGATGTACCAATCATCGCAACCATATCAGGTTGGATTTCAGGGTTTACAGATACAACAGTTGCAATAACTTGTACTTCGTTTACGAAACCATTTGGAAAAAGTGGACGAATTGGACGGTCAATAAGACGTGCAATTAGTGTTTCGCCATCGTTAGGACGACCTTCACGCTTAAGGAAACCACCTGGGATACGACCTGCAGCGTACATACGCTCTTGGTAGTTAACTGTTAGTGGGAAGAAGTCTTGACCTGGCTGTGCTTCACGCTTACCAACAACCGTTACTAGTACTGACGTATCGCCAATGCTTGCTAGTACTGCGCCGTCTGCTTGACGTGCGATTGCACCTGTTTCTAGGGTTACAGTGTGTTGACCTAGTTGAAATTCTTTTATAATTGCTTGCACTTAAAATATCCTTTAAATCTAAATAAGTGTTCCATCAAAGTACCAATTACAGTACATAATTGTATTCAGTTGGAAATCAATTAAGTACTACAATTGGCAATGATGTTAATAACCGTAGATAAACCTTTTTATCTACGCGCACAGTATATACCAAAGCCACGTAAAAATGCGAGTCCAGCAAACAGTTTTAGTTTGTGTGTTTGGCATCTGACTGGCTCGAATTAATGAGAGCGACTACAGATAGCTTTAAAGGTGACTTTGCGATGTAATTTGTTAAATTTCAGGCACAAAAAAAGGAGCTAAAAAGCTCCTTTTCTCGTAATCAAGTTCTTAGCGACGTAGGCCAAGTTCTTTGATTAGTGCAGTATAACGCGAGATATCTTTACCTTTAAGGTAATCAAGCAATTTACGGCGAGTGCTTACTTTACGAAGCAGACCACGACGTGAGTGGAAGTCATGCTTGTGATCAGCAAAGTGACCTTGAAGCTTGTTGATATCAAAAGTAAGTAGTGCTACTTGTACTTCAGGTGAACCAGTGTCGCCTTCAGCACGTGCGAATTTAGCAATGATATCGATTTTTTCTTGATTGCTTAGTGACATAGTAACTCCAAAAATTAAATTTAAAAGGTGTCTTAGCCGATCACTAATTCAGCCAAAACGATTAAGCGGGCGTATTCTACCAAGTATAATAATAACTACAAGTTAAACTTTACTCCGCCTGCTGGTTTGATAGACCGCGTTTTGATTTTAAATGGCCATCAGGGTTTTTCTCGCCTGTGCCTATAAACACACCATCGGCTAATACCTTTATTGCACCATCAGGTAATTCTTTACCAAGAACTACAGCTTGCCCGTGGCTAAATGAAACACCCTGCTCTTTAGTGATTTCCACAACCGGTAAATCAACTAGAGCGGTGTCCATTGGCAAAAGCAGTTCGTCAAGGTAGGTTGACGGAACGGTTTCTTCGTCTTTTGCTTTAGCTAATAACGATTCTAACTGCTCTATCGATACCATTTTATCTGCGGGGTAATGGCCAACAGCCGAGCGGTGAAGCATGATCACATGGGCACCACAGCCTAAGTTTTCACCTAAGTCATCAACAATAGTACGAATGTAAGTCCCTTTAGAAACGTGAGCTGTCATTTGTACTTCATTATTCGCTTCATCAAACTCATCAAGCGTTAAGCTAAATACATTTATTTTTCTGCATTTTCGAGGAACTTCAATCCCTTCACGCGCATATTTATACAAAGGTTTCCCTTCGTACTTAAGCGCAGAATACATCGATGGATACTGATCAGATTCACCTAAAAACGCTGAAATTTCTTGCTTTAATTGATCAACAGTTACGTTTACATCTCGTGTCTGAACTATTTCACCATCAGAGTCAGATGTTGTTGTTCTTTCACCTAACTTAGCACGCACAACATAGGTTTTATCGGTATCAAGTAAAAACTGAGTAAACTTAGTCGCTTCACCAAAACAGATTGGCAGCATACCGGTAGCAAGCGGGTCGAGTGCACCTGTGTGCCCCGCCTTTTGGGCAAAATAGATACCTTTTGCTTGCTGTAATGCCTTGTTTGACGAAATACCTTTGGGTTTATCTAACAACAAAATCCCGTCTATTGCACGGCCTTTACTGCGTCTTGCCATCGCTATATGCCTTCTTAGCTATCTTTATCATCTGCTTGTTTAATGTTGTCATCTGAGTTCGACGCATCATCAACACTACTATCGTCTTCATTGACGTGTTTTGCGTTATCTTCTCTGATGATTGTGTCCACTAAGTTAGAGATACGCATCCCTTCCATTAATGAATTATCAACCACAAACTTTAGCTCTGGCATAATACGAGCACGAATACGCTTGCCTAAAAGCGAACGAATATAGCCCGTAGCTTCGTTAAGTACTTTTGCGCTTTGCTTTGCTGCATCTTCATCTTTTGTGTTAAACACAGTGATGAAAATTTTTGCATAAGATAAATCGCGCGATACTTCTACCGCAGACACTGTCACCATGCCTAAGCGCGGATCTTTAATTTCGCGTTGTAAAATCACAGCAATTTCTTTTTGGATTTGCTGGCCAACACGATCAGTGCGAGAAAATTCTCTCATGAAACTTGTCCTAAAAATGTAACTTATTGAAATTTAATAATAAGCTAATTAAGTGATAGATACACAAATGGGGGCTAAGCCCCCATTTATTTGTTTAGTGAGCTAACAGTTATAAAGTACGTTGTACTTCAACTGTTTCAAATACTTCGATTTGGTCACCAACACGTACGTCATTGTAGTTCTTAACACCGATACCACATTCCATACCATTACGCACTTCTTGCACATCGTCTTTAAAGCGACGAAGCGATTCAAGTTCGCCTTCGTATATAACCACGTTATCACGTAGTACACGGATAGGCGCGCTGCGCTTAATAACACCTTCAGTCACCATACAACCTGCAATTGCGCCAATTTTTGGTGATTTGAATACGTCACGAACCTGAGCAAGACCAATAATTTCTTGCTTAAATTCTGGTGCAAGCATACCTGACATCGCTTGCTTAACTTCTTCGATTAAGGCGTAAATAACGCTGTAGTAGCGTAAGTCTAGGTTCTCAGAATCAATCACTTTACGTGCAGATGCATCAGCACGAACGTTAAAGCCAACAACAATCGCGTTAGACGCCGCAGCAAGCGTTGCATCTGTTTCTGTGATTCCGCCAACGCCAGAACCCACAATCTTCACTTTTACTTCGTCAGTAGAAAGCTTAGTTAGTGAATCAGAAATCGCTTCGATAGAACCTTGAACGTCTGCTTTAAGTACCACGTTAACTTCAGAAACGTCACCTTCAGCCATGTTAGTAAACATGTTTTCAAGTTTCGCTTTTTGCTGGCGTGCTAATTTAACATCACGGAATTTACCTTGACGGTATAATGCAACTTCACGCGCTTTACGCTCGTCTTTAACTACCGTTGCTTCATCACCGGCTGCAGGGATACCAGATAGGCCTAAAATCTCTACTGGAATAGAAGGACCTGCAGACTTGATATCTTTACCGTTTTCATCGCGCATAGCACGAACACGGCCGTACTCAAGACCACATAATACAATGTCACCTTGGTTAAGTGTACCTGACTGAACAAGGATAGACGCTACTGGACCACGGCCTTTATCAAGACGTGATTCAATTACAACACCTGCAGCCATACCTTGACTTGGTGCAGTTAGTTCTAATAGCTCAGATTGCATAAGTACTGCTTCAAGTAGTTCATCAATACCCAAGCCTGTTTTAGCTGAGATATGAACGTACTGCGTGTCGCCGCCCCATTCTTCTGGGATAACGTCAAGCTGTGCTAGCTCGTTCTTAACGCGATCTGGATCTGCGCCTTCTTTATCCATTTTGTTCACAGCAATGATTAAAGGAACACCCGCTGCGCGAGCATGCTGTACCGCTTCTTTAGTCTGTGGCATTACACCATCATCGGCTGCAACTACTAGGATTACAATATCAGTTGCTTTAGCACCACGAGCACGCATTGATGTAAACGCGGCGTGACCCGGAGTATCTAAAAATGTGATCATGTTGCCATTTGTTTCAACATGGTATGCACCAATATGCTGCGTAATACCACCGGCTTCGCCTGAAGCAACTTTTGCTGAACGAATGTAATCAAGCGTTGATGTTTTACCATGGTCAACGTGACCCATTACAGTAACAACTGGCGCACGAGGCTCTGACTTACCATCTTCATGGCGGTCGTTAAGTACTGTTTGCTCTAATTCGTTTTCTTTAACGATGATAACTTTATGGCCCATTTCTTCTGCTACAAGTTGCGCAGTTTCTTGGTCAATAACTTGGTTAATTGTAACCATGTCACCCATTTTCATCATTGTTTTTACAACTTCAGCGCCTTTAACAGCCATGCGTGATGCAAGCTCAGCAACTGTAATTGTTTCGCTAATACGTACTTCATTTTTTACATCAGCTGTTGGTTTTTGGAAACCATGTTGCAATGATGCAGGTGCTTTTAGCTTACCTTTTTTACCCTTAGACGCTGCAAACTTATCTTTTGCTGGCGCTTTTTTCTTTTTCTTTGCACGGCGAGAGCCTTGCTCTTCACGAGCATCAGCTACATCTTCTGCTTCACGTGCGTAAGTTGAAGTCGTAAGGTGGTGATCTGCTGTTTCTTCACGCTTCTTACGCTCTTCCTCTTCTTTCTTCCAACGAGCCGAGTTTTCTTCAGCTAGTTTTCTTGCTTCTTCTGCCTGACGTTTCGCTTCTTCTTCAGCTTTCTTCAATGCGGCCTCTTCTGCTTCTTTTTGCAGACGCTCAGCTTCGATGCGATCTTTCTCAGACTTAGCACTTTGCTCTGGGGTCATCTGCTTTTGTTTCGCTTTACGTTCAGCGTCTGCTTTACGTTTAGCTTCTTCTTTGGCTTTACGATCAGCGTCTTCTTTCGCTTTACGTTCTGCCTCTTGTTTTGCCTTTAACTCAGCTGCAGCTTGTTCAGCTTTTTGCTGCTCTTCAAGACGGGCTTTTTCTTCAGCGGCTAAGCGTTGTTGCTCTTGCTCTTGTTCCATCGCGCTTTTCTTCACGTATGTACGTGTTTTGCGAACTTCAACCTGAACCGCCTTCGCTTTACCTGTAGAGCCAGTCACATTTAATGTGCTTTTGCTCTTACGCTGTAAAGTCATGCGTGCAGGGCCTTCAGAGCCCGTGCCGCCATGTGATTTGCTTAAATGATCAAGTAACGTTGCTTTTTCAGCTTCAGTTACATTATCAGTTGCCTGCTTAGTGATACCCGCTTGCGAAAATTGCTGTAGCAATTTATCAACAGTTGTACCTATATCGCCGGCTAGTTTTTCAACATTTACTTCTGCCATAGTGTGTAATACCTCCGTTAATAAATTACTCGTCTGCAAACCAACAAATGTTTCGTGCAGCCATAATCAGCTCACCTGCTTGTTCAGATGAAAGCTCTGTGATATCGACTAGCTCGTCAATACCTTGCTCAGCCAAGTCTTCAAGTGTTACAACACCTTTACTTGCCATTACAAATGCTAGATGACGCTCTAAGCCTTCAAGCGCAAGTAAGTCTTCAGCTGGCTCTGCGCCTTCTAAGCTTTCTTCCGTTTTAAGTGCTTTAGTTGTTAATGCATCTTTAGCGCGTGAACGTAAAACATCCACCGTTTCTTCGTCAAGACCGTCAATTTCTAAAAACTCAGAGGCTGGCACGTACGCCACTTCTTCAAGTGTTGAGAAACCTTCGTTGATAAGTAAGGTTGCAAACTCATCATCGATATCTAAATTTTCAGTAAATAAGTTAAGTAACTTATCTGATTCTGCTTCATTTTTAGTACGCATTTCGTCAACAGTCATAACGTTTAGTTCCCAACCAGTTAACTGGCTTGCTAAACGAACATTTTGACCATTACGACCAATCGCTTGTGCTAGATTATCGGCTTCTACAGCAATATCCATCGAATGAGTGTCTTCATCTACTACTATTGAAGCAACCTCAGCTGGCGACATTGCATTGATAACAAATTGTGCAGGGTTGTCATCGTAAAGAACAATATCAACACGCTCACCACCAAGTTCAGACGAAACAGCTTGAACACGAGCTCCACGCATACCAACACATGCCCCAATTGGATCAATGCGCTTGTCGTTTGACTTAACAGCAATTTTAGCGCGCGAACCAGGATCACGTGCAGCAGCGCGAAGTTCAATCATTTCTTCGCCAATTTCTGGCACCTCAATGCGGAATAATTCCATCAGCATTTCTGGCTTAGAACGCGTTACAAATAACTGTGCGCCGCGTGCTTCTGGCTTAACTTCGTATAAAAGACCACGAATACGGTCGCCTGGACGGAAGTTTTCGCGTGGTAGCATGTCATCACGGTAAATAACTGCTTCAGCGTTGTTGCCTAAATCAAGTACAATTGAATCACGCGTTGCTTTTTTCACAACACCTGTTACTAACTCACCCACTTGGTCTTTATATGCGTCAACAACTAAAGCGCGCTCAGCTTCACGTACTTTTTGTACGATTACTTGTTTAGCCATTTGTGTTGTGATGCGGTCAAATTTGATTGAATCAATTTGCTCTTCAACAAAATCACCTAGCTGTAAGTCAGGCTCTTCAACCTGCGCAGCTTCTAATGTTATTTCGCTGTAAGGATTTTCTAATGAACCATCCTCTAATACTTCAGCAATCTGCCAGCGGCGGAACGTATCGTAATCACCTGTTTTACGGTCAATTGATACACGTACTTCAATTTCACCATCGTGTTTTTTCTTTGTCGCAGTCGCTAATGCGAACTCTAATGCTTCAAAAATCTTTTCTTTTGGAACCGCTTTCTCATTGGAAACGGCTTCAGCAACCAATAATATCTCTTTTGCCATGGGTAATGCCTCGCTTGCCCTATTCCTTCGCACTCGAATTTAAAACTTTGCGATTAAATTCGCACGTTCTATATTACTAAGCATGATCAAATGCTCTACACCATCACTAGATAGTGTGATCATATCGCTGCTAACTGCTATTAAGTCGCCTTTAAAATTTCGACGACCGTCTTGTGGAAGTTTAGTACGCACGCGTACTTCCTCTCCTTGCGCCTGCTCGTAGTGATCTTGTTTGAATAATGGACGATCAACACCAGGAGACGACACTTCCAAATCATATTCATTTGTAATTGGGTCTTCGACATCTAAAATCGCACTAATTTGGCGACTAGCGTCCGCACAGTTATCAACTGAGATCCCATCCTCATGAGCAATATATACTCTTAAGGTAGAATGGCGACCCGCTTGTACAAATTCAAGACCATGTAACTCAAAGCCTAACATTTCTACCGCAGGCGTTAACATGGTTACTAAATCTTGTTCAAGTTTTGTCACGAAAATCCTCCATACAAACAAAAAAAGGGCTTATAGCCCTAAAATACTGAGTTTAAATTTTAATTTAATGACAACCGCCATAAATTAAGAAAGGTGCAGATACAACAACGCCCCGAACCAAGCGGGGCGTCACACCAATAAAGCATAAAACTGTGTGGCCTAGGGCCGAGCTTGGTTGCGAGTCAGTAACTGACCAAATTAAACTACATTAGCTTAAACGCAAAACGCGCATTACATAGAATGCGCGATATAAAATAATAAGTTTTCACTTATTAGTAGAATTGGTTGCGGGAGCCGGATTTGAACCGACGACCTTCGGGTTATGAGCCCGACGAGCTACCAGGCTGCTCCATCCCGCGCCAATAGATATCAAACCTTGATTTAACATCGCTGTTAGCTGTTTTAAAACAGACTAAACAATGGCCGCTATTATATGGATGTTGGGGATAATTAGCAACCATAATAACCAATAACTTTAGAAATACAGTTCAAATCAGATGTAAGGAAATAAAACATTATACCTATTATGGGTATAAAACTATTTTAAACGGCTAACCATTTGCTGTTTAAGCCTAGTGAAATCACAATAATGGAATTAATAACTACTCTCACTTTTATTTAAAAAAACAATAGAACTCAAAAAGTTATCAATTAATTAATACTTTTATATCAAAAAACGTGTAATTTTTGTTACGCGAGCTATAATAATAAAAATAATAAAAATAAGTTTTTAATCTTCTGTGAGGCTCTGATGAATTCACATAAATCTGTTTTATTAAAAAGTATTGGCATCATAAAACCAAACTTTCATGCATTTACCGCGCGTTTTCATAGAAAGCTTGTAGAGTCAGATATTTCGATGAACACGCTAACAGCTGAACAGTTTAACGAAAAAAGTTATATTTTATATTGTACCTTAGAGCGCATAATCAAAAATATTGATAAGCCATCATCTGTTGCGCCATTTCTGAGCCATCACTTACAGTTTTTAAAAAAATTAAATATTCAGCAGAGTGATATTAAACCTCTGACTGATATATTTTATGTAACATTAGTTGAACATTTAGGTCGGTTTTTTAATGAAGAAAGTCATTTAGCATGGCGCAAAGTGCTTACTTACTTTGAACGCTATACGAATGATACGCTGTTTAACGTTTCTAACGTAGTTTGCTTAACCCAACTTTCTAAACAAAAGCAAAGCAATAATAATTAAGGCGCTTTTAATTGAGCCTACTCATATCAAATTTGATGCTTGATGAGTGTTTATACACTCATTAGCGAATATTTAAATAAAGCTCAAATTATACAATTTGTTATTAAAATTACAGCGATCGATTAAGCAGACACCCTCGTACAAATTTCAATTTTGGTTTAATCATGGCGACTTACAAAACCCTAAGACTCATTTTAGGCGATCAACTCAATCCTTCTCATTCTTGGTTTAAAAGTAAAGAGGACGGTGTTCTCTACCTTATCGCAGAATTAAAACAAGAAACCAATTACGTTAAACACCATGTGCAAAAGCTTTGTGCTTTTTTTAATGCGATGGAAAACTTTGCAACTGCGTTAAAATCTGCAGGTTTCAATGTATTGCACTTAACCCTAGACGACACACACGAAGATAAACACCTACCCGCACTACTAAATCGTGTTGCTAAGGAATATAACTGCTCCTGCATAGAATACTTATACCCAGACGAATTTAGGTTAAAATCGCAATTAGCTGATTTTGAACAATCATCCGAAATAAATGTATCAGCATATGACTCAGAGCATTTTTTACTGCCCTTTAACGATATTAAAGATCGATTCAAGAAAGATAAGCATGTGACCATGGAGCACTTTTATCGTGCTATGCGTAAACGATATGATTTATTAATGGAGGACGATAAACCAGCTGGCGGTAAATGGAACTACGACAGTAATAACCGCAATAAATTCTCTAAGCAAGACTTAAAATCTATCCCAGAGCCTAAATTATTTAAAAACGATGTAAGTCATATCCTCGCTCGTTTAAAAAAACACAACATCGCTTACTTTGGAGAAATTAAAGAAGGAAAACTTGAATGGTCTACGTCACGTAAGCAAGCCAAAGAATCTCTTGAATACTTTTGTGAGCATTTACTTGTCAATTTTGGTAAGTTTCAGGATGCAATGACAGACCAAAGTAAAGACAATACTAGTCTTTACCATAGCAGGCTCTCTTTTGCCCTAAACACTAAACTTCTTCACCCCTTGTATGTAATCAAACGTGTAATATCTGAATTCGAGCAACGGCCTGACGAAATATCTCTTTCACAAGTTGAAGGGTTTACCAGACAAATACTCGGTTGGCGAGAATACGTTCGTGCTGTTTATTGGGTAAACATGCCCGACTACGCGACTAAAAATCAACTAAAAGCCAATAATAAGCTCCCTCAATATTTTTGGGATGGTAATACAAAAATGAACTGTTTGAGCCACTCATTAAAGCAAAGCTTAGATACTGCCTACGCTCATCATATACAGCGCTTGATGATCATTGGTAACTTTTGTTTACTCAGCGGAATAAACCCTGACGAAGTTGATAACTGGTACTTAGGTGTCTATATAGATGCCATTGAGTGGGTTGAAATGCCTAACACACGTGGAATGAGCCAATTTGCAGACGATGGAATTATTGCCACTAAACCCTATACTGCAAGTGGTAATTACGTCAATAAAATGAGCGACTATTGCAAAAATTGTCAATACGACGTGAAACAAAAAGTGGGGGATAAAGCTTGCCCACTGAACAGTTTATATTGGCGTTTTATGCAAACACACCGCGAAAAACTAGAGAAAAACCCACGAATAGGCATGGTTTATAGAAATTGGGATAAGCAAAGCGATGATTTACGCGAAGACACACTTAATCAAGCTACACACTACATAAATAACATTGAGTCTTTATGACACAAAAAAGCCGCCTCAAAAGAGGCGGCTAAATAATCAGGGAAAAAAATGTTGTTAATAACCAGATTAGCTATCTTCTAGTAAGCGTCCTTGGCCAATCTCAATTTTGCGTGGTTTTAATGCTTCAGGTATTTCGCGCTTAAGCTCTATAGTAAGTAAGCCGTTTGCTAAGTCGGCGCCAAGGACTTTAACATGGTCACCTAGCTGGAACTTTCGCTCGAAATTGCGTTCTGCAATTCCTTGATGAATAAACTTACGTTCTTTGTTTTCATCTTTATTAGCTTTTATACCCGCTACTTTTAATGTGTTATTTTCTGACTCAATGCTTAGCTCGTTGTCGCTAAATCCGGCAACAGCCATAGTGATTTGGTATCTGTCTTGATCGAGTGCTTCAATGTTGTAAGGAGGAAAGCTCGGCTGTTTGTCTGTATTCGCCGCAGCATCCATTAAAGACGCTAAATGATCAAATCCAATGAATGAACGATAAAGTGGTGATAAGTCTACTGTACGCATAGTAATATCCTCATATTTAAGCGATATTTTGTCTGCACTTTTCATTTGAACAAGCGCTAACAAATATAAATTAATAATATAAATTTCAATTGTTTAAGTTTAGTTTAGGACCCATCAGGCGTCCTACTAAACTATATATGGACGGTAAAAATGTTTTCAAGTAAATAAATTAAAATATTTAAAAAAATTCCTCATTTTATAAACTAGTGAAATTAGTAACCCATTTTGAGGCATTAAAAAGTCAAATGCTTTTAATTCCTCAAAATGGTTGTCCAGTATTGTAGATTAGCGCTAAGTATTCATCGCTAATTAGTGTGTTAATGTGCCACGAATTGGATAATCGTTTTCGCGAATAAATTCAATGCCAGCCAACAAATCATTTAAATCAGGGCGTGAAAAAGGTGCATTTGATTTATCTAGTATCTGAATTTGATCATGCTCGTTAATTACAAAAATAGCAGGTTCAGCAAATGGGTGAGCGGTTTCTTTTTCACTGCGTGGTTCACTAATATACAGGCCTAAATCAGTCATTTGAGCTAATGATAACCCACTATAAAGAGGAAAATTAACGTGTAAATCGTTTAGATGCTCTGTAAATTGTGCGTGACTGTCACCACTAACAGCGGCAATCTCTACCCCTGCATCTTTAAATTTATCATTCATTTTAGCAAGTGCATTAAGTTGTTTAGTACATAATGGACAATGCTTTCCGCGATAGATTACTATCATTTTCCAGGGTAAATCTGTCTGTCGAGCCGACACGTCAGCAAGGTTGTTCTCATTATCTTTAACTTTAAGTGAAGGCATTTTCATTGCTGGTTGTAAATAATTGCTCATGATCTTGATCTCCTTTGCAGTTAAAAAACATATTCTATATGTTCGTCTCAAATATAGAGCTTAGGGTTAAAGTTATAAATTCAACCATTAAAATGTAATCAGGAAATTTCTAACGTAATCAGCAAACCTTATTAGCTAAAGGCCTGATTTGTGTAAAGCAGTGAAACTTTAACATAGGCTTTATTAGCAACTGGGCTTGATACACAAGCAAACGCTAAAGCTCTGCCTATCAAATAACAGTGGCTGCTTAGCCATTTATGTTAGGGTTGGCTTTTAATTATAAATAGGTCAGATAAAATCAATGGCATTAATACGTAGCACGTTAATAAATTTAAGTTTAGCAATACTCGTGTTTTACTTAGCAAGTGCCTACCAAACGCGTAATTTACTTGAAACAAGCCACACTCCTGCCCCTTATTTTAACTTGCCTATTTTAAATAAAAATAACGAAAGATTTAGTATTGCAGAGCTTGAAGGGAGAACAACCATTGTGTATTTCTTTGCTCCTTGGTGCACAATATGCCGCTACAGCATGCCCAACTTACAAAGCACCTTAATAAACTCAGACATTAATGTAATCGGTATTGCCCTTGATTATAAAAATGAGCAACAAGTTACTCAATTTATTGATGACTTAAACCTCAGTATGCCCATACTTCTTGGTAATCAATATACCCAATCAAATTATAAAGTAAGCGCTTTTCCAACTTACTACGTAATAAATGCAAATTTACAGATAACAGCACACGCAATGGGCTATTCAACCCAATTAGGAATAGCGGCAAGGACGTGGTGAATTATGCCGTCCATGACTCGGTCAAATTAATGTTCATCGCAATAATAGAATGGCACAATCACTTTTTTGCGCTTTATTATATTTTTTAATCATTTAAACTAAATTCAATCAAATAAAGGAGAGCACTATGCTTACAGTAATTTTTGGCCGTGAAGGCTGCCCATTTTGTGTTCGTGCCAAAGATGTTGCAGAGCAACTTGCCAACGAGCGCGATGATTTTAAATTTCGTTACATCGACATCATAAAAGAAGGCATAAGCAAAGCCGATTTAGAAAAGTCAGCAGGTAAACCTTGCCCTACTGTCCCGCAAATTTTTGTTGATCAAAACCACATTGGCGGTTTTACCGAATTTGAAGCTTATGCAAAAGAAAACCTAGGCTTGTACAAGTAGTCGTGTATTAAATTTGTTAACCAGTTCAATAATCCCACAACTGGGCTGGTTAAATTTCAACCAACATCAAGCACATACAAATTAGTTTTAATTTATACAAGCATTTGCCTCGCTAATCCTATATAATGCGCGCCTCTTTAAATTCGTTGAGGCGTATTAATGTCAGAACCAGTCACGTTTGAATCTCTAAATCTTTCTCCTGCAATTTTGAAGGCAGTTGAAGAGTTGGGTTACAAGACACCATCTGAAATCCAAGCTCAATGTATACCGTTATTGCTAGAAAGAAAGGACGTACTGGGACTAGCACAAACGGGTACAGGTAAAACCGCAGCATTTGCACTGCCGTTACTAAACAATATTGACCCGTCTGTGAAACAGCCACAGATCCTTGTACTCACACCTACACGTGAGCTTGCGATCCAAGTTGCTGAGGCATTTGAACAATATGCAAAAGGTACTCGTGGTGTTGAAGTATTAGCACTATACGGTGGCCAAAGCTACAGCATTCAATTAAGCGCACTTCGTCGTGGCGCTCAAATCATTGTTGCTACTCCGGGTCGATTAATCGATCATATTAATCGTGGCACTATCAAGTTTGATGCTCTTCAAGCACTTGTACTTGATGAAGCCGATGAAATGTTACGTATGGGCTTTATCGATGATGTTGAAAACATCATGGAAAAAACACCGCGCGAAAAGCAAACATGTCTTTTCTCTGCGACCATGCCTAAGCAAATTCAAAACATCAGCAGCAAATATATGAATAACCCTGAACAGGTTCATATTTCTGCGCGTAACTCGACAGTATCTTCTGTTGAGCAAGTGTTTTGGAACGCAAGCGTACATAAAAACAAAGCGATTGTTCGCTTTTTAGAAGCTGAGCAATACGAAGGTGCTATTGTTTTCGTACGTACACGTAACGATACCGTTCAACTTGCTGAATTATTAGAGCGCGAAGGTTTCTCGGCAGCTCCGCTTAATGGTGACATGAACCAGCAAGCACGTGAACGCACTGTTGACCGCTTAAAAAGTGGCATGCTGAACGTTGTTATTGCAACAGACGTAGCAGCTCGTGGTCTTGATGTAGACCGTTTAAGCTTAGTTATCAACTACGACATTCCACAAGATTCTGAAGCCTACGTTCACCGTATTGGTCGTACAGGTCGTGCAGGTCGTACTGGTAAAGCAATTTTATTTGTTAAGCATAACGAACGTTACTTACTTAAAAATATCATTCGTCATACCAAGTCTGAAATTGCTCAGGTTGAATTACCAACAGCTAAAGTTGTTGAAGAAAAACGTATCGCTGCGTTACAAGCAAAATTAAGTATTGCGCTTGAAAACAAAGACATTACGTTCTTTAACGAAGTGGCTACTAACATGGCTGAAAAGCTTGACCTTCCTCTTGAAAACTTAGCGGGTGCTTTACTGTGTTTGGCACAGCAACAGTCGCCAATTAAAGTTGAAGAAGTTAAGATTCAACCACGTGAGCGTAATGAACGCAATTCACGCAATGACCGTGGTGATCGCGGACGTCGTAACGAACGTGGTGGTGAACGTTCTGAACGTAAACCGCGCGAGCGTAACAGCCGTGATGCAGGCCCTATGGATACTTACCGTATCGAAGTAGGTCGTGAGCATGGTGTTCAGGTTAAGAACATTGTTGGCGCAATTGCTAACGAAGCTGATATCTCAAGCAAGTTTATTGGTGACATTCGTTTACACGATCAACACAGCACTGTTCAGTTACCACAAAACATGCCTAAAGATGTACTGGATCATTTCCAAAAAGTGTTTATTTGTAAACGCCCAATGGGTATGACAATTACACAAGATCAAGGCCCAGCTGAACCACGTGGCGAACGCCCATCTGGTGATAGAAAACGTAACGATGGCCCACGCGGTGATAAGCGTAGCGGACCTCGTAAAGAACGTCGCCCAGTTAGCTTTACCGCTAAGTAAGCAACAGTTCTTTAATAAAAAAACCTTGGTACGAAAGTGCCAAGGTTTTTTTGTGTCTGAAATTTAAGTAATGGTTCAAGCTGTTCTGCGTACCTCACAACCTCAAGCCATGATTATCTTCTAAGCACGGCGACTATAAACTTCTGTGTAAATCATTCAATTAAAACTAAAAAGCCTCACCATTTTATTAATAGTGAGGCTTTTACTGTATTGTACCGAATGCTCTATGTTAAGGCGCTACTGCTGGATACACGTAACTTGCATCTAACCCTAGCGGAATACCCAATGCCCAATAACCGAGTAGAAACAAGCTCCAACCTATTAAAAATGCAACCGAGTATGGCAGCATCATCGCTATTAGCGTCCCAATTCCCGTACTTTTAACGTACTTTTGACAATAGACCACAACTAATGGGAAGTAAGGCATAAGCGGTGTAATAATATTAGAGCTAGAATCACCAACACGATAAGCCGCTTGCGTTAAATCAGGTGAAATACCCAGTTGCATTAACATAGGCACAAATACCGGCCCTAGTAATGCCCACTTGGCCGAGCTAGAGCCTACAAATAAATTAACAAATGCGGTTAAAAATATAATACCTACCACCGTTACCGAACTTGGAAGGGCCATGGCTTTTAATAACTGCGCCCCTTCGATTGCAAGTAATGCCCCTAAGTTAGATTTGCTAAAGGCAGCAATAAATAACGCACAAAAGAATGCCATAACAATGTAGTAAGCCATACCGCCCATTGCCTTGCTCATGGCATCTATCATATCTTTAGAGCTTTTAAATGTACCTACTGTAAAGCCATATACTGCGCCTGGGATCCAAAATAACAAAAAGATCAACGGCACTATAGATTGCATTAAAGGTGAACGGAAGTTAGTTAAGGAGCCATCGCTACTGCGCATGGCTGAATCTGCCGGTGCAGAGACATACGCAAGTAAAGCAATGCCTGCAATCATTACGCTGCTTGCTATGAAGAATGCGCGCTTTTCATCGCTACGCGCATCTTCAAAAACAGGTAAATCTTCACTGTTTCCATCAAGTGGCGTATTTTGTAAACGAGGTTCAATAATCTTATCGGTAATATACCAACCCAGTAATACAATAAACATGCTTGATGCTGATGCAAACGCCCAATTATTTAATGGATTTATCGACATATCAGGATTAATAATATGAGCAGCACTTTGTGTAAAGCTTTGTAGTAGTGGGTCTATTCCAGATGGAATAAAGTTGGCGCCAAAGCCACCACTTACACCGGCAAATGCCGCTGCAATACCCGCTAATGGGTGCCTTCCTGCTGCATAAAAGATTACGCCAGCTAAAGGTATCACAAGCACGTAACCTGCGTCCGTGGCTGTATGGCTTACAATAGCAACTAAAATAATTGACGGTGTTAACAGCTTTTTAGGCGTTACTTTTAACATCAGCTTAAGGCCAGTATTAATAAAGCCTGAGTGCTCAGCTACACCAACACCTAACATAGCAACAAGTACTACGCCTAAAGGAGCAAAGCCGGTAAATGTTTTTACCATTGAAGATAAAAAAGTGGCCAACGAATCGCTTGCAAGCATGTTGTTTATAATAATTGCTTCGCCTGTACGCGGATCAATCGCATCAAAACTTACGCCAGAAAACCACCACGACAAACCCCATATTAATAACATAGCAAATAAAAATATAATTGCTGGATCAGGTAGCTTATTACCAACCCGCTCAACTACATTCAAGAAGCGCGCAACAACTCCTGAAGGTAAAGCATCTTGATTATTACTCATTGTATTTCGCTCATTAAAATTTATTTAAGTAACAATATCTCATTAATACGCAACAGTAAATTAACGTAAAAAGCTATTTTAGGAACGTTAAACAAAAAAAGCACGATTACCAAAGATAATCGTGCTTTTTTTGTTCATTTGGTTACTAAGCTAGCGCTTTAACTTCTTCCCATAAGCGAACAACTAGTGCCTTGTCTTCTTCGTTAAGTTCTCCGTTACGGTACGCTTTTACAAGACTTTGCTCTACTGTTTCGTTTAACTGCTCAATACTGATAGTAAGTTGCTCAACTTCAGCATAGCCTACAGCAAGATCAAAATGACCACGTAAGTAGCCGCCTGCAAATAATTCGTCATCCGTTGCTTTGATAACTAAATCATCATAATACTGTTGAGCCGCGTCAATATAGTTTACTAAGGTCACTTGTTTATCTCCTGATTTTGTATAGCACCCGTTTCATCTTGGTATTGGTGCCCTACTGCATACATAATATGGTCGTTAAATCCGGTGGTTACTTTTATGTAACCTGTTAATTCGTCGTCTAGTTCGTTGTCGCCTGTATCGCAAATTAACGGGCGGTTATTCAATGCCTGTAGCTTGGTTTTTGTTGCAACAACAATAATATTCTCTTTGCCAATAGCGCGGATAAGCGCAGGGCTTAGCTGCTGATTTCCGCGACCAAAAATATGACCCTGCCCACCAATTAAAGTGATTACAAGTTTGGTATTTTTCTTATGGGTAAGTTCAAGTAAGTCGGCGGCTGTTAGGTCTTGGCCTACAAGTGTTTGATCTTTTATTAAATCAACACCCAACAAAGTATTTTCAAGGCCCATTTCTTCCATTATAGCTTCGACTGTTGAACCACTACCCATAATGTAAAGTGTGTCTTCGTCCATTTCGCTCACAACGTAAGCGGCTATATCTGAAAGTACTAATTCGTCTGTTTCTTTACCGCCATTTTTTACAGCTTGCACATAACGTACTTCACTGGGTATTTGCATTTCGCCAAAGCGTTTAGCTTTTACTGTACCCTTCCTAAATGCGTCTTCGTCAATATCCATTACATCGGCATCAGCTAACGTCACTAACTCGCCTTTTACGAGCATTTCAACGACTCGCCCTGCAGCTTTTGGTGTAATGGCATATACGCCAGAGTGGATTTTACATCCGGCAGGAATGCCAAGCACTGGGGCAGTATCTTCAATGGCATGGCAAATATTACGTGCGGTGCCATCGCCACCTGCAAATAGAACTAAATCTACATCGGCATTTTTTAACACCTGTGCGGCACTCTCGGTATCATCCGGCGTTGTTACTGCGTCTGTGTTGTATACAACTTCAACATTAAAACCTAAAGCTTTTGCTGTTTGTTCGCCCATTTCGCCATTTACGGTATAAATAACAAGCTGCTCTTTATACGGTAACAGTATTTCTAGTGCGGCTTTAGTACGGCTATTCGCTTTAGGTTGTGCACCTAACTCAATCGCTTTTGCTGCGGTTTGCGCCCCATCACTTCCCTTGAGGGCGACACTTCCGCCTAATCCTGCTACAGGGTTTATAATTAAACCTAATTTAAACTGCATCACAAAACTCCTGAGGGTGTTGCCAATCAAACTGATTTGCAGTCATTGGCCATGGTGTGTGATAAAAACGAGTAAGCGCGATTAATAATGATTGAGTTCGTGCATTAAAACCACTTTCAATCAACGTAAGCACGCGCTGGTGAACCCGCTTTTGAAAATCAAAACGACACGTTTGCTCACCATTTAAATTATCTACCGATACATTAAAGGGAAAACCCGCTGCAGTGCTTAATAGCCATTCAATGGCTTGTGGCTTGACTTCTACACTTTCGAACTCAGCCTGCTGGTGTTTATCGCGGCCATCGGGGCAATACCAATAGCCGTAATCTTCTTGTTGTCGACGATCAATGCCCGCGACCAGCCAATGGGCTATTTCATGTAAGGCACTGGCATAAAAACCATGTGCAAACACAATTTGATGATAAGGGGTGTCTTGTGTTGCGGGAAGGTACACGGGCTCACAATCACCTTTAATCAGCCTTGTATTATGGCTTTGGTAAAATGTGTTTTCGAAAATAGAAATAAGATCAGCGATTTGATGCATATAATACGACTAATTCGTCTCGGTTAAAGCGCCTTTTGGCGCACTAAAAACGAGACGAATTGTACGGGCTTTTATAGCTAAAGTAAAAGTCGCTTACTGACCTATATTTTTACATCAACCCCGGCTTCATCTGCATCAACAATATCGGTTTCTTGCAGTGCTTGAGTTATCCAGCTTTGTAATACAGGGCATGCTAATACATGTTGGCAATAACTATTAGCGGCTTTAGACAGGGTTACCTGATAAGTTTTCAATCGCAGTACAATGGGGGCATACATAGCATCAACAATACTAAAATCGCCAAACATCCACTGGTTTGGGTAAATTTCTTGCTGTTTAGCAAATATGTCGTCGATGCGGGCGATGTCTTTTTTAGCATCATCTGAAAGTGTAATTTTTCGCTTTGCCCTTATATTCATTGGCATTTCACTTCTAAGCGCCATAAAGCCTGAGTGCATTTCAGCGCTTAAAGCTCGTGCAGTTGCACGCTGCGTTACGTATTTAGGCCAGGCAACTTGCGAAAGGTACGCATCGTTAATGTATTCACAAATAGCAAGTGAGTCCCAAACGTGTAAATCACCATCAATTAATGCGGGTACCTTTTGAACTGTAAAATGTTTTTTTAACTCGCTGTAAAAGTCTGGGGTATCGAGTACAAGCTGAATTTCATCAAACTCCAATTCAAATTTACTCATTAGATACCATGCGCGCAAAGACCAGCTTGAGTAGTTTTTATTGCCGATAAATAATTCCATTACCTATTCCTTGTTAAAAACGAACTTCTCAACTGTACATTAATTAACCGCAAAATAAATACTAAAAATTACCCGTTACTGTTTTTATTTAGTTGCTTAGTAATATGCTTTTTAAGTATGTTTGTATTTCGGGTATTAGCTTTAAAAAACGCATCAAATATATCGCCAAAAATAGGAATAGATCCGATAAAAAAATCTATCAGCATATTAATAATTATCCGCAGTTTAACATGCCAGCTAATACCTAACTTTTGAGCCTCAAATAATACGTAACTAGATAAAATAAGCCCTATCACATCCCCTACAACGGGCACAAAACCAATCACCGCCTCAATACCAAACCTAAAGTTTGTGAAAGGAAAACGAATACTACTGTCGGTTAATTGGCTAAAACGCTCAAGGCGCGCAAGGGTTGCTTTTTGTTTAGCGTATTTACTGTGTGTTTGAATTGAATTCTGCATAATTTACCTCTATGGAAAATTATATAACGGTAAAGTTGAACTGCGCCTTAAACTACATTAACTATTTTACACAAACAAAAAGCGCGAAAAACGCGCTTTTATAGTGACTAAATTCAAACCATTATACAGAGCCGTTAATAGGCCCGTGTTCGTGGTTTACATGCGGGTTTTGCCCGCGCTGGCGCAGTAAATGGTCCATTAATGTAATAGCCATCATAGCCTCAGCAATAGGTATTGCTCGAATGCCCACACACGGATCGTGACGACCTTTGGTGATCATCTCAACCGCTTCGTTGCTTGTATTAATGCTCTTACCAGGGATAGTAATACTTGACGTCGGTTTTAATGCAATAGACGCTACTATGTCTTGCCCTGTAGAAATACCTGCAAGCACACCACCAGCATGGTTTGAAGTAAACCCTTCAGGTGTTAGTTCATCACGATGCTCTGAGCCTTTTTGTTCAACAACGTCAAAGCCATCACCAATTTCAACACCTTTAACTGCATTAATGCTCATTAATGAATGCGCAAGCTCCGCATCAAGGCGATCAAAGACAGGCTCACCTAACCCTACAGGTACATTGCTTGCCATTACTTTAACTTTAGCGCCTACTGAGTCACCTTGTTTTTTTAGGTCACGCATATATTCATCGAGCGCTTCTAGCTTGCTTACATCAGGAAAAAAGAACAAGTTGTTTTCAACTTCTTCCCAATCGTAACTTTCTGCTTTAATAGGACCTAGTTGGCTTAAGCATGCTTTTACTTCAATACCATGAAATTGCTTTAAATATTTTTTAGCAATGGCGCCAGCTGCTACGCGTATTGCGGTTTCACGTGCAGACGAACGGCCACCTCCGCGATAATCACGAAGGCCATATTTGTGCCAATAGCTGTAATCACCATGGCCTGGGCGAAACACGTCTTTAATTTTGCCGTAATCTTGTGAACGTTGATCGGTATTTTCGATTAATAAACCAATACTTGTACCCGTTGTTTTACCTTCAAAAACGCCTGCTAATATTTTTATTTGATCGCTCTCGCGGCGCTGCGTGGTATATCGGCTTTGGCCTGGTTTGCGGCGATCTAAATCTATTTGTAAGTCGGCCTCTGTTAATTCAAGACCTGCGGGAGTACCGTCAACAACGCCGCCTAAAGCAACGCCATGACTCTCTCCAAAAGTGGACACTTTAAATAACTGTCCAATGCTATTACCTGCCATTAACTTTCCTCATTCCTAATGACGACCATTAGCTGGGCTAATATGCCCAGCCATGTATTCAATTACGTTTAAGTTAGCTCATATTAACCTAAAGCAAATCGTGTTATTTTGAAAAATACTCATCTAGCTGTTTTTTGCTAATAACAAATACGCCTAAACCACCTTGCTCAAACTCAATCCATTCAAATGGCGCATTTGGATATAAAGCATCCATATGTACCATAGAGTTCCCCACTTCTACAAATAACAAACCGTTATCGGTTAGATGATTGCTGGCTTCGCTTAAAATAGTACGCGTTACATCAAGACCATCGTGCCCTGATGCAAGGCCTAGCTCTGGCTCATGGTGAAATTCGCGCGGTAAGTCTGCCATGTCTTCAGCATCCACATACGGTGGATTAGCCACAATTAAGTCGTACTTTTGGCCTTCTACGCCACTAAATACATCTGATTGGATAGGCAGTACTCGATCACTTAACATGTAGTCATTAATGTTGATATCAGTTACTTCAAGCGCTTCATACGAAATATCAACAGCATCTACTTGCGCTTGCTCAAATGCTTGTGCAAGTGCGATGGCTATACAACCTGACCCTGTACATAAATCTAAAATACGATTTACCGAGTTTGGCTCAACAAGCCAAGGCGTAAAACGATTGCTAATAAGTTCTGCAAATGGTGAACGAGGAATTAGTACACGTTCATCTACGTAAAACGGCATACCTGCAAACCATGCAATGTTAGTTAAATAAGGAACTGGAGTGCAGTCGTTTATACGCTCAGCAATAAGACTCGCTAGTCGGTTTTTTTCTGTACTTGTTAAACGCGCATGCATTAATTCTTTTGGTGCATCAACGGGTAAGCTAAGCGCTGGTAAAAGCAAGCTCACAGCTTCATCCCACGCGTTATCTGTTCCGTGTCCAAAAAATATACTACTACTTGCAAATTGGCTTGTAGTCCAACGTAACCAGTCATGTAAAGTTGACAGTTCTGCAACAGCTTCTTCGAGTGTTGCTTCTTCAATTTGTAAATCGCTCATATATTTTTACCTGTATTAGCTTACTGACTGTTTTGAGTCTTTAAGACGATTGCATTGCCTATATTGGCTTAGCAAATTACAATTGCCTCTCATTTAAGTATTGTACCGCCTTTTGCGCTGCGTTTTTACGTTTTTTTGTTTAGGTAATTGTTATGAAAAAAGACTCTCCATCACCATCGTCCCTAAGCAATGACGACATAGACTTATTTCGCCAAACGATCACAGGCGCTAAAGTATTTAAACAAGATACTCATCGTTTTGATACAAAGCCTAAGGTGTCACAAGCAAAGCAATTTGCCCAGCAAAAAAAGCAGGCTCAATCTGAATTTTATTTTTCAGATGAATATATTCCCGATATAGACACCCACGGTACTGTCCATTATGTAAAAGAAGGGCACGACACTTATTTACCTAAGCAATTGCGACGAGGCGACTTTGCACCTGATTTAACGCTTGATTTGCATGGCTTAAACAAAGAAATTGCTAAAGATGAATTAGCAGGACTCATTCACGAATGTAAAAAACAGCATTATTATTGTGCGTGTGTTGTGCACGGAATTGGTGGTGGCATACTTAAACATAAAATTCCTCAGTACCTAGTTCAGCACCCAGACGTAATTGCAATGCATCAAGCGCCACTTGAATACGGTGGTAAAGGCGCGGTACTTATTTTGATAAACTTACCACAAAGCGATGAATTTAGACGCTAACCCAACATATTACTAGGAAGTAATTACGTGCATATTGTTTCTATTATTTTTCCACTTATATTCATTGTCGCATTGGGTTATGGCTGTTGCCGGCTTTCGTTTTTTAACAAACTGCACATTACAGGGCTGAGTAAATTTACTTTTTACATAAGTTTGCCGGCTTTTTTATTATTGAATATGTCGCAAATAGACTTAAAGCAAAGCATTAGTCTTTCTGCATTTTTAAGTTTTTATATCCCGGTGTTGTGTATTTTTGGATTAGGTATTTTAGTCGACCGATTTTATTTGAATAAAAATAATAGTAAAAATTACCAAAAACACGGCGTATTTGGCCTTGCGGCTAGTTACTCAAACATGGTGTTGGTAGGTATTCCTATCATTATTGCATCGCTGGGCAAAGAGAAAATAGCCATTGCTTTTATGATCATCACCTTCCACAGCACTTTATTATTTGCACTGACCTATTTAATTGGGGCAAAGGGCAATAGCAGTTCGTTCTCGTGGTCACAGTTTGGCAAAAGCATGGTGCTTAACCCTATTGTTTTAAGTATTGGTTGCGGCTTAATCATTAACGTTTCGGGCATTGTATTATTTAAAAACTTAACGGACAGTTTGGCATTATTAGCAACCCCTGCAATAGCCTGTGCGCTATTTGTATTGGGCGCAAACCTAGCGTTTTATAAAATAGCAGCAAACTGGCAACCTGCTTTAATTGCCTCGATTTTAAAAATTATTATATTGCCGGCAGGCGTACTATTTATTGGGTCATATATATTTAAGCTCGACCCGCAAATACTAACCGTACTAGTTTTATTAAGTGCCTCACCTGTTGGCGTAAACGCCTATTTAATAGCGAGTCAAATTAAACAACATGAAGCAACGCTTGCAGGAGCGGTGGTGCTATCTACTATTTTAAGTGTAGTGAGTTTAACGTTTTGGTTAGCGGTTTTACTTTAATTTATAAGCCACCAGCTACATCAATAAAAGTGCCTGTAGTAAATGAAGCAGAATGTGAGGCTAAAAAGTATATTGCAGCAGCCACTTCTTCAGGTTGCCCACCCCTACGCAGAGGAAGGTTACTTTTAAGCCGTTCTACCCTGCCCCTCTTCACCACCATCTGTGTGCATATCAGTGTAAATAAGGCCAGGCCTAACACAATTAACGCGCACGCCTTTACAAGCAACCTCTTTAGCGAGACCCATGGTTAATGTATCAATAGCGCCCTTTGTCGCTGCATAATCAATGTATTCATTAGGTGAACCTGTTTTAGCCGCTACCGATGACACATTAATAATACTGCTACCGGGTAACATACGCTTTATGGCTTCTCGGCTACATATAAATGTACTGGTAATGTTTGTAGTGAGTAATTCGTTAATTCGCTTTGCGTCCATGTTTAGCAGGGGCATTTGAGGCTTAAGCACACCGGCATTATTTACAAGCACGTCGAGCCGACCAAATACTTTATCTATACGTGAAAATAAATCGTTAACATCGATCTCTTGAGATACATCGGCCCTAACTGGTTCGGCTCGTACACCATAACTTCATACTCTATCGGCAACGTATTCTGCTTAAGTTAAATGGGTCTTATAGTTAATACATACATCATATCCGTGGCGCGCAAAATAAACAGCGGTGGCTGCCCCTATACCTCGGCTAGAGCCGGTTATGAGTACCACCCGCGCTTTGTTCATACAAAATTAGTCCTTTAGCGCTGCCACTACCGAAATTTCGACCAATAGCGCATCGCGCGCCATTTTGGCTTCTACACAAGCGCGTGCCGGTGCATAACCTTCTGGTACCCATGCATCCCACACAGCATTCATATCGGCAAAATACTCCATACTTTTTACATAAATTGTTGCGCTTAACATATGCTTTTTTGAGCTACCTGCCTCATCTAGCAATGCTTCTACTTTATCGAGCATGGTTTGCGTTTGCTCTTTAATTCCCTTTCAGCATCAGCGCATACCTGTCCACACAAATACACAGTGCCGTTGTGCTTTACAATGCGGCTCATTCGCGCACCGGTTTGAAGACGTTCAATGGTCATATTAGTCTCTTAATTTATAAATCGGCAGGAGCGTTTATATTTATATATTCGCTACGATTCGTATTTTCATTGTAATGAATGACAGCCACAGCGCCTGTATTAAATATAGGCATGTTTCCTGGGCAAAGTTGATCAACCAAATAGCTCACTATTGGCATATGCGCTACAATTAACCAGCTATTACACTCGGGGTGCATTTGGATGAGTGTTTCAAGGTAATCAGCTGCAACATGCGGTTTGCCTTCCGGGGTAATATCGGCACACGTTTCGCTATATTTAAACGTGATGCTTTCAGCGACCCCGTTTGCTGTTTGTTGAGCTCGTATGTAAGGGCTAACTAACAATGCATCCGGTTTTTGCGTATTGGCAAGCCACTGCCCCATTTTTTTTGCTTCTAAATGACCCACTTGGGTTAAATTTCTTGCCGCATCATCGGCCTGCATAGGTGCAGCTTCGCCGTGGCGCATTATTAAGATTGTTTTCATAAAAAATCAACCGATTAAAGAATATAAACAGTAGCCAGTTTGCTCACTTGTCAGCTATATTAACAACATAAACTTATTTTTTCTAAAATAGTTCTTTCACGACATTCAGGTAAATCTTTTAGCACACCCTTGCTGCCCTGAAGTTATCCTCTGTTGTTATCAAGTAAACGTTTAGTTTCAGGAGCACCATTTGAATATCAGCCGCAATGATAATAGAGCATACCGCGCCCTTACACTGGACAATGGTCTAAAAGTATTGCTTGTGCAAGATAAAGATTCAACAAAGGCTGCAGCATCAATGGCTGTAAATGCGGGCCACTTTGACGATCCTGCTGATAGGCAAGGTCTTGCTCACTTTTTAGAGCACATGCTTTTTTTAGGCACAGACCAATTTCCAGACTCTGGAAGCTTTAATAATTTTGTTTCGCAATCAGGCGGAAACACAAATGCATGGACAGGTACAGAACACAGCTGCTACTTTTTTGATATAAACAATCAAGAGTTTGAACACGCATTATTACAATTTAGCCGCTTTTTTATTGCCCCACTGTTAAGTGCTAATGAAACAGAAAAAGAACGTAATGCTATAGATGCAGAATTTAAATTAAAAATTAAGGACGATGCCCGTCGCATTTATCAGGCCCATAAAGAAACGGTTAACCCTGCACATCCTTTCGCTAAGTTTTCTGTTGGTAACCTGCAAACACTCGCAGACAGAGAACGCTGCATTAGCGACGAACTTTGTGACTTTTTTAATGAGCATTACCAAGCACAATGGATGACATTAGTTGTATGTGCAAACGAAAAGCTAGACACTCTTCAAACCTGGGTAAAAGCTCACTTTAGCCAAATTTTAGGAAATAAAGCATCTGTAAAACCTGAGATCAGCGAGCCACTTTATCGAAAACAAGACCTAGGGAAAATTTTACATATAGAGCCACACAAACACATGCAAAAACTAATCGTTAGTTTTGCAATGCCTAATATTGATGACTTTTACCGACATAAAACCGTCAGTTTTATTGCACATTTACTCGGTTATGAAGGACAAGGCTCACTGTATTCTATTTTAAAAGAGCAAGGTTGGATAAATGCCCTTTCGGCGGGAGGGGGTATTAACGGCAGTAACTTTAAAGATTTTAATGTCAGCATGGCGCTTACCGATGAGGGTATAGAATATTTTGAAGATATTATCGAAATGCTTTTTGAGTACATATGTTTAATTAATGCCAACACAGAAAAGCTGCCCCGCTTATATCAAGACAAAAAAAATCTTTTACAAATTGCGTTTGATAACCAAGAAAAATCACGACTTATTGATTGGGTAAGTAGTTTGAGCATCAATATGCAGCATTATGACGAATGCAACTATGTACAAGGTGACTACCTAATGGAAGGCTTTAATAAAGCAACGCACGAAATGGCGATGCAATGGTTAAAACCTAACAATATGCGTATTGTACTCATTCACCCTGACGTAGAACCCGAGCATAAAACTGCGTGGTACAACACACCCTATAAAGTAGAAAAAGTATCACCTAGTTGGCTTGATGCCCTTAGTGATATCAATAAACCACTTAAAGATATGTACCTACCCACTGCAAACCCATATCTCACTAAAGAGGTTGAGCTTTTCGAAATAGAAAAGCCCCAAGAGCAACCCACACTTTTAGTAAAAGAACCGGGGTTTGATTTTTGGTTTAAACAAGACAGCACATTTAGAGTAGCGAAAGGTCATTTTTATTTAGCTATGGACTCTGACTTTGCGGTAAAAGACGTAAAGCACATGGCGCTAACACGCTTATTTACCGATTTATTTATGGATAGTGTTGGCGAACAGTTTTACCCAGCAGAACTGGCTGGTTTAAGTTATCATTTAACCTCCCACCAAGGGGGACTTACACTACATACTGCAGGGTTATCATCGAGCCAATTAGAACTCGTCGATGAACTCTTAGATGCGTTATTTAATGTAGATATATGTGCAAAGCGCTTTGCCGAGTATAAAAAACAACTTGTTAGGCATTGGCGTAACAGCAACCAAAACAAACCTGTTAGTGAGTTGTTTAGTATTTTAGGTGCAAAACTAATGCCTTGGAATCCACAGCCTAACGATTTAGCAGACGCTTTAAAAGCAACAAGCTTCCAGCAATTTAATGAATTTAGACAAGACTTTTTTAAGGCGTTACATGTGGAATCTTTTTTACATGGCAACTGGCAAGAAAATCATGCTTTAGAATTTCAAAAAAAGGTGGCTGCACATTTGCAGAATGCCACAACTATCGACGATTTAAGACGCCCTTTATTTGAAATAAAAAAAGCAACACGTTATGAAATTGAGTTACCGTGTAACGATCATGCCATGGTTGTGTATTACCAGGCACAAACCAATGACGTGAACGAAAAAGTTAAAATGATGGCGTTAAATCATTTAATGAACCAAGACTACTTTAACGAGTTGCGCACAACACAACAATTAGGCTATTTGGTTGGTGCGGGTTACGCGCCTTTTAACACCCGGGCAGGCATTGCTTTTTATATACAGTCCCCTAAATTTGACTCAAAAACCTTGCTGCATCGCCATACTCACTTTGTGAATCAATATTTAAGTAATATCAATGAGCTAGACGAGCATAGCTGGCAGCAACAAAAACATGGTCTAAAAACGCATATTGCAGAAAAAGATAAAAACTTACGTTTGCGCTCACAACGATTATGGCTTGCTATAGGTAATAGAGATCATAATTTTGATATGCAAAAACGATTGCTTTGTGCACTGAACATGCTGACTCTACAAGAAATTAAAGATTATGCTCTGGTACTTTTTGATGAAGATAGGCCAAGATACGAGCTTTTAAGTAAGGCTAAAGTTAATAAATCTCAAAAAACAGCGGTTTACTCGCATTCTCTTTGACTCTTGAATGTGCTTGTTTTAAATTGTCATTAGTAAATTAGTAGTAATAAAAAATGATAATAAAAACAATAAAACTAAACCTATTCGCTGTATTACTTGCTTACTCGTTTGATACTTACGCCTTTGAGTCTTCATTTAAATACAATTCAAACACTCTGCTGTTATTGTCGAGCGCTATTATTGCGCTCGCTTTGCCATACCTATTATTTGTTATATACAAGCTTAGGCGCTCTCGTCGCCAACTTCGCCTCTCTGAAAAACGTTTAAAAAGTACCGTTGAAGGCAGTGGTGACACCTTGTGGGATTGGAATATAAAAACAGGCGAAGTTATTCGTATTAACGATAAATACATGATGAACTCCCCCACTATTATGGGTTTCCCACCAAATAAAGGACTTATACACCCACAAGATATTCCTCATGTTGAGCATCTACTAAAAAAACATTTTGCAGAGCAAAGCGTTTTTTTTGAAGCCACATACCGGGTCAAAGATACATTTGGCAAGTGGCATTGGGTGCTTGACCGCGGCAAGGTTATCGAAAAAGATGCAAATCTAGCCCCGCTCAGAATGACAGGCACTGTTCGCGATATTTCACAGTTAAAATCAACCGAAGAACGATTAAATCTGTTTGCTAAATGTGTTGAGTCGTTTACTGATGCGCTGGCAATTTACGATAAGAACTTTAAATTAGTCGATATAAATCCCAGTTTTTTAACGTTATTTGGTGGTATGCGCGAACAATACCTAAATAAAGATTTTAATTTGCCTGGATACGATACAAGTTACGTTGAAAACATTATCGATGTAGTGCGCCAAACTGAGCATATTCAGCAAGAAATTAAACTGCGCAATAATGAGCGTGTATTGCTGCCAATAGAAATATCAATTGATGAAATTAAAAACGAGCAAAACCAAATTACTAACTACGTGGTTGTTTATTCCGATTTAACAGAGCGAAAAAAAGCAGAGTCGCAGCTGCATAATTTATCAAATCGAGATCGCACCACAAGCCTGCCTAACCGTAATTTATTTTTTACTAACTTACATAAACTGGTTCAGCAAGACGCTCACCATGCATTACTTGTTTTTGATTTAGATAACTTTAAAAAAATAAACGACTCATTAGGTCATCAACTAGGTGATAGTTTACTGGCAAAGCTTGCTATGCGATTAAATAAACTCACCCGCGAAAACGATGTATTTTATCGTTTAGGAGGCGATGAATTTGCGCTTGTAATGTCAAATACGAACGACCTTCATGTAATCACTCGCACTGCAAAACAGTTTTTAGCGGCTATTTCCACCCCATTTAAAATGGCAGGGCACGAGCTGGCTATTACCTCAAGTGTCGGTATTGTGTTGTTTCCTGAAGATGGAAACACACCCGAGGTACTACTTAAAAATGCAGATACCGCAATGTATCATGCTAAAAAGAAAGGTAACAGCTACCTGTTTTTTAACGACACCATGAACCGCCAAGCAGTTAAACGCTTACAAATTGAAAACCTAATGCGCTTTGGTTTGAAAGAAGATCACTTTGAAGTCTACTATCAACCAAAAATGAATATACGCACGGGCAAGTTGACAGGCATGGAAGCGTTAGTCCGTTTTATTACTCCTAAAAAAGGAATAATAAGTCCGGGCGTATTTATCCCTATTGCTGAAGAAACAGGTCAAATAATAGATATTGGTGAAGTTGTTTTAAACAAAGCCTGTCGCGATGTAAAAAAATGGCTGGACGATGGGCTGTTTAATGGGCGCGTTGCTGTTAACTTGTCTGCTAAACAATTTAGCCTCCCCGACTTAACGTCGCGTATTGATATTATTTTGCAAAAAAATGCTTTGCCATCGTACTTTTTAGAATTAGAGATCACTGAAGGCACTGTAATGGATGATCCTAACGAAGCCATTAATATTATGCGCTCTTTAAGCGCCCGAGGTATTCATTTAGCCATGGACGACTTTGGTACTGGGTATTCTTCTTTGGCTTATTTAAAACAGTTTCCGCTAAATACATTAAAAGTAGACAAAGCGTTTATTGATGATATGAAAAACGAGCGCGGCCGAAATATGGTCGATTCAATCGTCACGATTGCTCACAACCTTGACTTACATGTCGTTGCCGAAGGCGTAGAACAAGCACATCAAATAGACATTTTAAAAACGCTTAATTGCGAAACGGTACAAGGTTATTATTACTCAAAACCGTTATCTAAAGACGAATTTACTGAGTTTTTAAAACAACAACAAAGTAAAGCAACGCCAAGCTTAATTAGCTCTAAAAAAAGTAATGTGGCGTCTATAAGCTAAGCGCGCCACATGCAGGTATTAACACCGACATATCTCACCCAAGCTCGCCTGTAATGCACGTTAAATAAAAACCAAGCCAATGGGCCAAGCAGCGCACTGAGTAAAAGCCAGCGCTTTACAGGCATGCCTTTTTGTATTGTGTCTAAGTACATAAGCGGGATAAACAAACTGCTAAGTAAAACAAACCACAAAACCACATACCTTATCTAAATAAATTGGCGCGCAGTTTAGCGTTTCTTCGATTAAATTTAAAGCAATACACCTTTAACAAAAAGGCAGCGTATTTAGGTCTGTTGATCTTTGGGATTAAATTTTGTTCAAATCAGCGGCTATTTAATCGCGGCGCGAGGTTTGTAACCTAGTAGATTAAGTAAAAACTGAGTAACAAAGAGTTAATAGCCCTTAGGAAGAACCCTTTGGGCTGCAGCTGTTTAGTATTAACGCGACGTTATCGCCAGTTGATGGGTATAACCACACTACATAGGCTCTGCCTTACCTACATACCAAACAGACAGCTGCAAATTTAACCTTGAAGGATCAACAGACCCTAGCTAAACCGCAGCTTTTTAATTAATAATTTGATGAGCGCTACTTTTCAGCACGCCCCATAAATTTGTTTTCAACCGTATTGATACGAATGCGATCGCCCGTTGAAATATGCTCAGGAACAGATATATTCAAACCAGTAGACATGCGTGCTGGTTTTGAACGAGCACTGGCTGAAGCGCCCTTAATAGATGGATCAGTTTCTTCAACAACAAGCTCAACGCTTGAAGGTAAATCGAGCCCTACTGGCGCTCCATCAATGACAATAACGTGCACCCCTTGAGTTTCTTCATTGATGAACAAAATTTCTTCACTAATAGCATCTTTATTCAAGTTATATGGCGTGTAGTCTTCGCTATCCATAAACACGTATTCGTCGCCATCTATGTACGACAGCATAGCCTCACGACGAATTAAGTCAGCAAGCGTTAGCATATCGCTGTCTTTAAACGTTTCATCAACCTTTCCACCGGTTACTACATCGTATAAACGCATACGGTATAAGCTTCCACCAGCACGGCCTTGAGGAACAGAGCGCACAATATCTTTTACTACTAATACACGACCATTAAACTCAATAGCTGTGCCTTTTTTTACTTCACTCGCCTTTGGCATGTGTAAATCCTATTATTTTTTTAATTGCCAGAAACATACCACGAACTGAACTTTGTTCAACAATAAAGTGAGCTAAAACGGCTTATACCTTGTATTGACTTGTAAAATCTATATTTATACTAAAATACATATAATCAATTCATTAAAAAACTGCTATGGTGTATCTACCTAGTATGACTTCAAGGAATGGATCATGGATCAAATAAAAGTACATGAGTATTTAATCAAAAAGCCGCTTGTGTTGGTTACAAAACCATTTGCTCAAGAGGTTGATGTCTATAAAGTGAATCATAAAATGTTCGCCACGCTTGCTGTTGGTAACGATGGTGAAACAAACGAAAACGGTGAAGTAATTTGGTGGCTTAATTTAAAGTGCGATCCCGATGAGGCACTTTCGTTACGCGATATTTTCCCCGCGGTTACCCCCGGCTACCACATGAATAAGCGTTTATGGAATACGGTTATTTTAGACGGTTCAATCCCCCAAGGTGAAATTGAACGCATGATTGATAATTCGTTTAATTTAGTCGTGGAAAACATGCCTGAAAAAGACCGTAGCATGATAGCGCAACATTTAAATGCTGATTAAGCTTACTTATAAGCCTGTTACTTAGCCTAGTTAGGACACAAAAAAACCGCATCTAAAATGCGGTTTTTTAATACGTGTTAAACGTTATTTAGTGTCATCTTTAGCAACGTCTGATTGCTCTTCAGGCACAACGTCTGCTTCTTGCTCTGATGTTTCTAGCTTTACTACTTCAGCAACGGTTTCGTTTTGTGTTGGCTTTTCGCCATAAAACGTTTCACCTGACTCAGCCATTGATACTAATGACTCACAGGGTGCAAATATAGCGTTGCTATTAGCAAGCGTAGACATATCCGAACTTACTTTGCTCGTACCGAGTTTATCCATGTAGCTAAATGGACCACCGAGGAATGGCGGGAAGCCAATACCAAAAATAGCGCCAATATCACCATCACGTGGGCTTGCAATAATGCCCTCATCTAAACAACGCGCAGCTTCATTAAGCATTTGCGCTACACAACGCTGAGCAATTTCACTTTTGTTTAAACGTGAATTAGGCGTTACACCCAGCAACTCGTACACTGACTCGTCAACTTTTTTGCCTTTTTTCTCGTAATCATAAAAACCACGACCCGTTTTACGGCCAAGGCGTTTTGAATCAATCATACGTGAAAAGGCATCAGGTCCTTTAAAGCGCTCTCCCAATTCTTTTTCAAGAATAGGTGCGATCTTAGAGCCAATATCAATACCTACTTCGTCAAGTAATGCAAGCGGACCTACTGGAAAACCAAACTCTACAAGGGCTGCATCAATTTTTTCAATTGGCTCACCAGCAAGCATTAAGTTAGCCGCTTCATTTAAGTAAGGTGCAAGTATGCGGTTTACGTAAAAACCTGCCATGTCTTTAACAACAATTGGCGTTTTACCCTGCTTACGGGCAAAATTAACAACACGTGCGATTGTCTCTTGAGACGTACCTTCGTGCGGAATAATTTCAACCAGTGGCATTTTTTCTACTGGAGAGAAATAATGCAAGCCAATTACGTTTTCAGGACGTGTAGCATTTGCCGCAATCTGAGAAATAGGCAACGATGACGTATTACTCGCAAAAATTGTATTCTCTTGGCATTGCTGTTCTACGTCTGCAACCATACCTTGCTTAAGTGCTAAGTCTTCAAATACCGCTTCAATAACTAAATCAATGTGTTTAAAGCCACTGTAGTCAGTTGTACCGGTGATACGGTTCATTGTTAACTGCATATCTGCTTTAGACATAATGCGGCGCTTAAGGCGCTTATCAAGAATTTTGTAGGTGTAGTTCATCGCATTGCTAATGCCTTGCTCTGCGACATCTTTAATACGAACAGGCACTTTCGCTTTTACAGCACTTACATGGGCAATACCAGCGCCCATCAGCCCGCCACCTAACACGGCAGTTTTAGTCACTGCTGGCGCGTCATCGTTGCGCCACTCTTTTTTCATTTCGGTGGTTGCAAAAAATAAACCACGAAGCGCTTTAGATTGCTCACTCATAACAAGCGTTGCAAACCCTTCTGCTTCGGTTTTATATGCTTTAAGCTCATCAAGCTCAACGCTCGCTCGTACTGCTTTTATAATAGCCAATGGCGCTGGGTAATGGCCGCCCGTTTTTTTCAGTACGTTTTCTTTTGCTTTTTTAAAGATAAAGTTACGACCAAATGGGTTTGACTCTAATAGCTTGCTTACTTTATCGAGCTTTGGCTCTTTAGCTTGAGGCTTTTTCTTGGCAGCAAACTCTTTTGCCACTTTTAAAAGCACGCTTTGCGGTACGCAATCATCTAAAACACCGGCTTTTTTTGCCTGCTTAGGACGAATTTGCTTACCAGTAAGCATCCATTCAAGTGCTTTTTGAATACCCACTATTTTAGTTAAACGCTGCGTACCACCGCCTCCAGGTAATAAACCTAGTTGAACCTCAGGTAGGCCAATTTTAGTTAAATCGCTATCTGTACCAACACGGTAATCACACGCTAATGCAAACTCTAAACCACCACCAAGCGCAGCGCCATGAATGGCACTTACTGTAGTGTATGGTAGTTTTTTCATATCAAAAAAAGCTTGATGACACAGCTCGCTAATAGCAAGTGCATCTTCACGTTTTTCTACGCTATCAAGCATCTTTACGTCAGCGCCTGCAATAAAGTTATCGCTTTTACCGCTGATAAAAACCATGCCCTTAACAGCATGTTCTTGTGCTTGCGTAAGTAATGCTTTTAAATCGTCTGCAAACGAGTCACGCAGGGTATTCATTTTTTCACCCGGCACGTCAATCGTTACAACGGCAATTTTATTTTCATCTACCGCTAAATTAAATACTGAATCTGTCATTACGCGCTCTCCAATACAAAGGCTGCACCTAAACCACCAGCAGCACATGCTGTTGTTAATGCTAAACCGCCACCACGACGTTTAAGCTCGTTTAAGCTTTGTGTAATTAAGCGAGCACCTGTTGCTGCAAATGGGTGACCATATGCAAGCGAGCCGCCATTCACGTTAAACTTATCCATGTTAATTTCGCCAATTGCTTTGCTACGACCTAGCTTTTCTTGCGCAAACTTGTCTGAAGCAAACATCTTCATGTTCGCAAGGGCTTGCGATGCAAATGCCTCATGCATTTCAATTAAATCTAAATCAGCAAGGGTAATACCCGCTCTGTCTAGTGCGATAGGTGTTGAATGCGCAGGACCCATTAACATGTCTTGCTCCACACCAATGGCAGAAAACGCAAAACTACGTACGTAACCTAAAATTTCGTAACCAAGCGCGCGTGCTTTACTTTCGTTCATCATCAATACCGCAGCGGCACCATCTGTAAGTGGTGTTGCATTTGCGGCTGTAACCGAACCATGTTGACGGTCAAACACAGGCTTAAGCTTTGCGTAACCTTCAACTGTCGAATTTTTACGAATATTGTTATCTTCTTCAATAAAGCTTTTGTATGGCGGTAAATGTGCCGTCATTACTTCATCTTTTAACTTGCCATCAGCCCATGCTTGGGTAGCAAGTGAATGTGAACGATGCGCTAATGCATCTTGGTCTTCACGGCTAATATTATGTGTTTTAGCCATTTGCTCAGCAGTTTGACCCATTGAAAGGCCTGTTGAGTACTCTGCAACTGCAGGCGGTACTGGCATTAAGTCTTTTAAGCGCAGCTTTGAAAAAATTTGCAAGCGTTGACCCAAAGTACGCGCTTTGTTTAAATCAACTAAGCTACCGGCCAATTTTTTACTTACGCCAATAGGTAATACAGACGACGAATCGGCACCACCAGCAATACCTACACTCACAGAGCCCGCCATAATAGACTCAGCTACGTTAGCAATTGCCTGAAAGCTTGTAGCACATGCACGTGACACAGAATAAGCATCAACACCAACAGGCATGCCTGTACCAAGTACAATTTCACGCGCAATATTTGGCGCTTCTGGCATTTGTACTACTTGACCAAATACAAGTTGATCGATTTCTGACTTGTCGAAATTTAATCGCTCAAGCATTTCGTTAACCACTAATTTACCCATATCAAGTGCTGGTACATGGTGGAATGCTGTTGCTTGTTTTGCAAACGGTGTACGAAGGCCACTTACAATGGCAATACGATCACCCTTTGGTGTTTTTAGTATGTTTTGCTCAGACATTTATGCTCTCCCGCTGACAGGTCTGACCTGTTTGTTTTCCTCGATTCTAAACAACCCGTGTGCTAAAGCCAATAGATAAACTGAAATTTATACAAAGTAGTCATGTTTACATATCACACAATAGGCTTTTTTAAACGCATTTACAAAGATTTGTGGTACGCTAAAAACCGTTAAAAAATAACGAACTATTTTAAAAAATACAGTCTAACTCTTGAGTTACCCTATTATAAACCTTATAAATAGGTCAGTATTTGCAACCTAACCCATTTAGGTACTAACCCAGCTGACGAGGACAGTCCACTTATTATGGCAGCTAACGCATTTTCACAATTAAAAACGTACTTAGATACACAAATCATTGGCCAGCCAGAGCTTACTCAAGCACTACTTATTGCTATTTTAGCTGACGGCCACTTATTAGTTGAAGGCCCACCAGGGCTTGCAAAAACACGCGCTGTAAATGCGCTTGCAAAAGGGATTGAAGGTTCGTTTCAACGTGTCCAGTTTACACCCGATTTATTACCAGCCGATGTAACTGGCACCGATATTTACCGCCAACAAACAAGCGAGTTTGTGTTTGAGAAAGGCCCTTTATTTCATAACCTTATTTTGGCTGATGAAATTAACCGCGCCCCAGCAAAAGTACAATCAGCATTACTAGAGGCCATGGCAGAGCGCCAAGTTACGGTAGGAAAAAACACCTACCCACTTAGCGACTTATTTTTAGTAATGGCCACTCAAAATCCGCTAGAGCAAGAAGGCACCTACCCGCTGCCAGAAGCACAACTTGACCGTTTTTTACTGCATTTAAGTATTGATTACCCAGGCGCCGAGCACGAGCTAGACATTTTACGCCTAACGCGCGGTGAAGCATTAAAAGAGCAACAAGCTGTTTTACAAAAAATTAGCCAAAGCGATTTATTTGCTGCCCGCCAAGCAATTTTAGGTTTGTACTTAGCCGAGCCTCTTGAGCAGTATTTGGTTCAACTTATTATTGCTACGCGAGAAGGCGCGCAATTAGATGAACAACTAGGCCGCTGGATTGAATTTGGCGCCAGCCCTCGTGCCACTATCGCGCTCGATAAATGTGCACGTGCTCATGCATGGTTACAGGGCCGCGACTTTGTAGCCCCTGACGACATACAAGCGGTTGTTCATAATGTACTACGCCATCGCATTATTTTGAGCTACGAAGCCCAAGCCGATGGTATTACAAAAGACCAAGTAATTAGCCGAATTGTAGAACTGGTAGCTGTACCTTAATTTATGCATAAACAATTAGACCCTCAGGCATGGCTGAAACAAAGCCATAGCCACGGTGTTAATTTAGCACTAAAAGAGCTGATGTATTACAAAGCCAAAGCGCAACTGCTTGAGCTTGCTCCTAAGGTTAAAATTAAAAATACTTTAGCAGGGCAATATCTTGCACCGCATAAAGGCCGTGGTATGGAATTTGCCGAAGTTCGCCATTACCAGCAAGGTGACGACATTCGTTCAATTGACTGGCGAGTTACAGCGCGTACAGGCGAAACCCATACAAAACTTTTTCAAGAAGAAAAAGAACGTCCTGTATTTGTATTTACCGATTTTTCAAACTCGATGTTATTTGGCTCAAAGCTCCTGCTTAAGTCAGTGCAAGCTGCGCACATTAGTGCTTTAGTTGCATGGTCTGCCTGCCAGCGTGGCGACAGAATTGGCGGCATTGTATTTAATCAGCACGCTCATTTAGAGCTCAAACCCAGCGCGCGAGAAAAAGCCGTATTAAAGCTTTGCCACAATTTATGTGCTAACCACCAGCAAGCCCTTGGGGGAATTGATGCAAAAGCCCACAATAACTTTAGTGATAACCTAAAGCGCCTTAATCATTTGGCAAAGCCGGGTAGCTTGGTGTATTTGGTATCAGATTTTAGTTCTCTTGACGATGCAAGCTTCAAACAGCTTGAAATACTTAGCCGTCATTGTGAGCTTATTGGCTGTCATATTAGCGACCCATTTGAACATCAATTACCGGCTTATAAAAATACTGTAAGCGTTAGTACAAATGGACAAGATATTGCTTTGCCACTAATGGATAATGCCTTTAGAGCGCGCTTTGCTAAAAATGCAGAAGATACATTCAATAAGCGCCTGACCCGCTTAACTAAATCGGGTCTTAATTTAATATCGTTCAATGCAGCCGAACCACTTGAACTGCAGCTTGTGAGAAAATAAACCATGCAAACCAATCCACTCGATGGCCTGCACGATGTAATAGCACCTAACCAAGTTGATTGGTGGCCACTCGCCCCTGCTTGGTGGGTTATTATTGCTCTACTTTGCATTGCGCTTTTAACCGGTGTGTATGCAATTTATAAAGCGTACCAATTTAAAAAAGCAAAACGTTATGCCGTATCATTAAGTCAACAAGAGCAATACCCTCAGCATTTACATATTATTTTAAAACGCCTGGTTGTTGAATATTACGGTAAGCACCTTGCCACACAACCTACAAAGCAGTGGTGTGAAACGCTTAATACACTCAGTGGACTCACGTTTACTGAGAAAGAAATTTTAAGCTTGTACAGTAGCGAAAATAACAATGTCGATTTAAGTGAAAAATTTCGACAAGCAATCAAAAACTTTAAAGTAAAGGAGCCGCTATATGTTTGAATTTAGTTGGCCATGGCTTTTTTTGCTCCTTCCGTTACCTTTACTGCTTTTATTACTAAAGCCAGCAGCAAGTAGTAACAATACTCGCTTACGAATTCCGGGGTTTGCTCAGCACAGCTTGAATAATCAAAGTATTGAACCTCGATCACGTCGTTTATCGTTATTTGAATGGCTACTTTGGTTATTACTTGTCAGCGCAGCTGCTAACCCCACGTGGTTAGACGAGCCTATTTTGTTGCCAAATGAAGGCCGAGATATCATGCTTGCGGTGGATTTATCTGGCTCCATGACCGAACAGGATATGGCCTACAATGGTCAATATGTTGACCGCTTAACAATGGTAAAAGCAGTACTTAGCGACTTTATAGAACAACGCACTGGCGACAGACTTGGACTTATTTTGTTTGGCGATACGGCGTTTTTACAAACACCTTTAACGCGCGATTTAAAAACGGTAACTAAAATGCTTAACGAAGCACAAATAGGTTTAGTTGGACGCGCGACAGCTATTGGCGACGCACTTGGCTTATCAGTGAAACGTTTTGCCAGTAAAGACGACAGTAACCGAATCGTTGTGCTATTAACCGACGGTCAAAATACCGCGGGTAACCTAAACCCTGACGACGCATTATTACTCGCCCGCGAAGAGGGCATTAAAGTCTATACCATAGGTGTCGGCTCTGATAACCCACGTGGCTTTAGCCTATTTAATATGGGTGGCTCAGGCGGAAGTAATTTAGATGAGCGCCTACTAAAAAATATAGCTGACGATACCGGTGGCCTTTACTTTAGAGCCAAGGATGTAGCGGGCCTCAAACAGATTTACGCAGAGCTTGATAAGCTAGAGCCCATTAGTGCGGACGAAAAAACCTTTCGCCCACAAAGCTCATTATTTTATTACCCGCTACTTATTGCCATTTTACTAATTAGCTTAAACGTGATGCTAAGTACATTGCGCGCATTAAAGGAGCCAAACTAATGGATTTTGAATTTATTCGCCCTGCCATTTTATGGCTACTTATACCTGCAATTGGCCTATTTTTTGTAGCGTTAATTAAGCACAAAAAAACCACAGACGTGCAATTAATTGCACCGCACTTAGCCCAATTTGTCATCAGTGATACCAACACAAAAGCCAGCCAACCACTTTGGCTGATAGCTGTATTTTGCAGTTTAGGGGTTTTATTCAGTGCAGGCCCAAGCTTTGAAAAAAAACAGGTACCCGTTTTTCAAAGCAAAAGTGCTCGAGTCATCGTTATGGATATGTCTTATTCAATGTACAGCACCGACATTTTACCAAACAGGTTAACGCAAGCTCGTTTTAAATCCCTTGATATGATTGAGCTTTTTAAAGAAGGTGACACCGCGCTAGTTGCTTATGCTGGCACTGCGTATACCATATCGCCACTAACCAATGATGCCACAACACTCAGCAATTTAATTCCAAGCTTAAGCCCCGACATAATGCCCGACAAAGGCTCTAATGTTTTAGCTGGCCTCGATATGGCAAAAGAGCTATTAAATCAGGCAGGTTATATTGATGGCGATATTATTTTAATAACTGATGGTATAGAACAAGAAGAACAAAGCGATGTAACAAGCTTTATAAATAACACAACATTTAGACTCAACATTTATGGTGTAGGGTCAGAGCAAGGTGCGCCTATAAAGTTACCTGAAGGTGGTTTTTTAAAAGACCGGTACGGTCAAATTGTCATCCCTACTATAAATATTTCACAACTAAAAAGCTTAGCAACGCGCAGTGGCGGGAAATTTGCGCGCTATCAACCAAGTAATAGCGACATAAATACGTTTTCGCCAATGGCTAATAGTGAGTTATTAAAAGATGAAACACAAAGCCAAGCACTGTGGCGCATCGACGCCGGTATTTACGGGCTTTTGCTCTTGTTACCATTTGGTTTGTATTTATTCAGGCGCTCTGCCTTCTTAGGCGCGGTTTTGTTGCTTACCTTTTTACCTCAGCAAAACGCGTATGCATTGGAGCTCCCTACACTATTAAAAAATACAGACCAACGGGCTTTCACCGCCTATAAAAATGAAGAATACGACAAAGCCGCTAACGCGAAGTCAAACCAATTAAAAGGCGCAGCGCTTTACAAACAAGGCAATTATAACGCCGCTTTAGATGCATTTGGTCAAGATAAATCCGCCACAGGTTACTATAACTATGGCAATGCACTTGCCAAAGCGGGCAAACTTGAAGAGGCCATAAACGCTTATAAGCATGCTCAAACGCTGCAAAGTGATTTTAGTCAAGCCGCAGATAACCAAGCCTTAGTTGAGCAGCTGTTGAATCAACAAGAACAGCAAAACCAGCAAGAACAAAGTGGTGATGAATCTCAAAATCAAGAAAACCAGCAACAAAGTGATCAAAACCAACAACCCAATAACGAACAATCTGGGCAAGAGCAACAAAATAATGAGCAAAACGACTCGGCAAAAGGTGAAAACCAAAGCCAGAGCGATGCGAGCGAAAAATCAGAGCAAGAGTCTGAACCCTCTGAAGATCAGCAAGGGCAAACCGGTGAGCAATCAGAGGAGCAAAATAAACCTGATATGCAAGCACAACCACAAAGCGAACAAAGCGAAAATAAAAACGCTGAACAGCCTGACCAGCAACAGCCCCAATCGCAAGCAATGAGTGAGCAACCCGTTAGCGACGAGCAAAAACAAAAAGCGCAACAACAGGCAATGCAAGCACAAGCCAGTGAGCTTACAAATGAAGAAAAAGAAAAAGCCCAGCAGCTTAATCAGTTACTCAGAAAAGTACCGGACGACCCGGCAATTTTACTACGGAATAAAATGCAACTCGAAGCCCAAAAAAGACAATATCAACGCCGCCCTACAGGAGTAGAAAAATCATGGTAATGCGATTATTTTGCTGTTTATTGCTACTATGCGCGATCCCCTCGTTCGCAGCGACAAAACTTCAAGCGAGCGTAGATAAAAACCCTGTTTTGGCGGGGGAGTTTTTTATGCTCAATATATCAGTAGACGATAACGTGAAAGGTGAACAACCCGATACGTCTGTACTGCTGAAAGATTTTGTAGTCGGCCCAACAAGTTTAAGTACGCGAACTAACATCATAAACGGTAGCATTAATAAACAAACTACGTGGAGCGTTAAATTAATGACCCGCACCGAGGGGCAGTACACTATCCCCTCATTTACGGTAAGTGGATTAAGCTCGCAGCCAATTGATTTAACCGTGACAAAACGTGCTGCAAACGCTGACAATAATAACGACATTTTTGTAAAAACATCACTTTCTAGCAATTCACTCTATGTGCAAGAAGCAGGCGTTTACACACTAAAACTATACTTAGCTAAAGAGTTACTTGATGGTAGTTTAAGTACACCGAGCATGGAAGATGCACAGCTAACACAACTAGGTAAACAGACAGAAAGTTACGAATTAGTTGATGGTAAACGCTACCTAGTTATTACTCGAGAGTATTTGATTCAACCCCAAAAAAGTGGTCCTTATACTATTGCTGCCCCCGTATTTCAGGGCCGAGTGCAACAAAATTATCGCCAGTTAGAAGTGTCTGCAATTGGCGAAGACCAACAAATAGAAATTAAACCCATTCCCAGTGATTACAAAGGTGCATGGCTGCCCAGTGAGCTGGTGAACCTTGGTGAAGAATGGCAACCAAGTGATGACACCATTGAAGTAGGCACACCTATAACTCGTACAATTACACTTACAGCGCTTGGCGTCACCAAAGAGCAACTCCCAGATATAGAAATGCCAACAATAAATGGGATCCGTAGCTACCCTGATCAAAAAGAGAACAACAACGCAGTAAGAAATGGGCGTGTTGTTTCGCAACAAACTGCATCGTATGCATTATTGCCACAAACACCGGGCACTTACACCTTACCTGAAATTAAATTACCTTGGTTTAATACTAAAATTAACCGTATTAGTTTTGCCACGCTCCCAGCGCGTAAAATTACTGTAACGCCAAGCAGCACCGTTGTTAATACCCCTGTAAATACAGAGCAAAGTATTGATAATATACCCGTTGATGAAACTAAAGCTGACGCTGATACCTCAATCCAAATGCAAACTGCTCACAGCTACACGCCACTATGGCTTATTGCTGTTGCTGTACTGGGTTATATTTTATGGATTGGCACTGCAATTTATTATTGGTTTACCCGTTCTAATATAGATACCATTGAAAAAGTGAAGCCATTACCTACTCCACTCAACAAGCCAAGTTTAAAAAAGCTGTTAAACATAAAAAAAGCAGGTGATGTTAAGGCCTTTTACAATGAGCTAAATAGTTACGCTGTACAAATAACCAAACAGGATACCGGCGCTATTGATGAGTTATGCCGACGGATTAATAACTCACAGTTGAGTACTGAGGTAATTAAATTACAAGCGCAATTGTATGGAAATAAAGCTACAAACAGTGACCTTGGTGCTATTATAAAAATACTTGAGAGTGAGCAAGATCAAGCATCAAATTCGCAACAAACTGTATTAAAAGACCTTTATAGCTAAAATAAAGTTACGTATGAGTCTTTTTTCATTAAATAAAAATATAGTAGTAAAAAAGTGCTTATGCTGGGAAATAAAAAATCAAATAATCAGGTCTTAATCGATATGGCAGAGAAACAAAAACGTTATGAAGCCTTAGTTCACGTTTATAATAAAGAGCTTTACCGCTTTGCATACTGGTTGTGCCGTGATCCGCACATAGCTGATGATTTAGTACAAGAGACATTTTTGCGCGCTTGGCGCTCACTTGATTCTTTACTCGATCAAAAAGCAGCAAAACCGTGGTTACTGACTATTTTACGCAGAGAAAACGCACGACGATTTGAACGTAAACAGTTTGATTACAGTGATGTAGAAAACGATACGCTAGTTGATGAAACCAGTCATTCGCTTGATGATGAAATGGAGCAAACCGTTATTCAACGACAAATTGGATTGCTATCTGACGAATACAGAGAGCCACTATTATTACAGGTCGTAATGGGGTGCACCGGCGAGGAAATTGCCGACATACTCGATTTAAATAAAAACACGGTAATGACACGTTTATACCGTGCTAGAAACCAACTTAAAGAGGCTTTAAGCCGTGATGATGAACAACTTAAAGGGGCATCAAAATAATGGATGAACTTGAGTTTCGTCGCCGCACTATTGCGCAACCAAACGATATAGATAAGGAACTTATGGAGTTTGCCCAGAGCAACCCTGAGCGACAAAGTTTTATTACCGAAATGAAAGAATTTGATCAACACCTACAAGATGCACTCGATATACCTGTGCCTGATAACTTAGCTGATCGTATTATTTTAAATACATCGTTAAAAGAAAAAGCCTTACAAGAAGAGCAAGCTGCTGGCACCAATGTTGTTGATGCTAAATCGCGTTTTAAGTTTGACCGTGTGCACCTTGCCTTAGCGGCATCATTCATGGTCGCAGTGAGTGCGTTCTTTTTCAGCTCAGAGCAGCATATTGGCCACGAAGCGGGCGAGCATGCACTTGCGCATGTGTACTACGAAATAAATGCCCTTGATAAAAAATCCCCTATCAGCCTTCAAAGTGTTAATGACAAACTGGCCGTACTTGGAGGTCACATAGATGAGCTTCCTGGCGATATAACTTACGCTATGTTTTGTGATTTTAAAGGGGAAAGAGGCTTACATTTAATTTTTGAATCGGACTTTGGACCAATGACGGTATTTATTGTACCTTCAGAAAATAAATCGTTTGGTTTGGGAAATGATCATTTCCAAGATGAGCGCTTTGAAGGCCAAATCAATCGCGGATCGCAGGCTGATACTATTTTGGTTGCCAGTGTGGGTGCACCACTAGATACCTATAACGAGCGAGTAACCAACGCAATTCGCTGGCTCTAAGCCATAGTAAATAAAAAACCGCTTAGTACATACTAAGCGGTTTTTTTTTAATCTAATTTTAATTAGTTAAAAAACGATTGATTTACCTCTTCCTGAATTTTCAGACGCAGCATCTAATTCCCCATCTTTATTAATAATCACATGCATGTCACCAAAGTGGCGCTCGTCAATTGTGTAACCCATTTTTTGAAGCTCTACTTTTACCGCATCATTTAACTCTTTGTGAACACGTATAATGTTTTTAGGCCACAGCTGATGATGAAAGCGAGGCACGTTAACCACCTGCTCTGCACTCATATTAAACTCTATTGCATTTAAAATTGACTGGTAAACCGAGCTAATAATCGTTGTACCACCAGGTGAGCCGGTTACCATTTTTACTGTGTTATCCTTTAATAAAATGGTCGGTGTCATGGAGCTAAGCATACGTTTATGTGGCTGTATTTCATTAGCTTTACCACCTAACGCACCAAACGCATTCATAACACCCGGTTTTGCGCTAAAGTCGTCCATTTCATCATTTAAAATAAACCCGGCGCCTTCAACTACAACCCCACTACCAAACCCCAAATTTATAGTTGTGGTATTTGCTACGGCATTCCCCATTTTATCAACAATAGAAAAATGTGTGGTTTGTTCGCTTTCTTTCAGTCCGGGCTTTATTTTTTCGGTTGTTGAAATCGCGGTTAATGAAATATCAGCCATACGCTTTTTTAAATATAATTCATTGATTAATGCGTTTACTGGCACATCAAAAAAGTCAGGATCACCTAAGTACTCTGCTCGGTCTGCAAACACGCGTTTACCTATTTCAGAAAGCAAATGCACGTAAGACGACGAATTATGAGCCACTTCGTTATGTAGTTTTTGCAGTTCATACATTTTTAGCCATTGTAAAATTGCAATACCGCCTGAACTGGGTGGCGGCGAAGTAAGCACTTCATACCCGTTCCAACTTGCTTTTAATGGTGTGCGCGACTTAGCCGTATAATTTTTTAAATCAGCTTTGGTAATAATACCGCCATGCTTACGCATAAACTTTTCGATAATATTGGCTGTTTCGCCTTCATAAAACCCTGCTTGTCCGTCATCGCGAATTCGCTTTAATGTTTTTGCCAGCTCAGGTTGTGTAAATTTTTCATTGGCTTTTAAACCAGCAAAATATTTTTCGAAGTTAACATCTATTTTTTGCTCGTTTAAATAGCTTATGTAATTACTAACCCCTTGCGCCAATTTTGGTGGCACAATAAAACCTTGCTCAGCTAAAGTAACGGCAGGTTGTACTAATTTTTTCCATTCTACCGTACCGTGTTTTTTATGAGCTAACCACATACCCGCAACACTACCAGGTACACCACTTGCGTGTATGCCATAAATAGACCTATTAGGTATTACATTGCCTTGTTCGTCTAAGTACATGTCTCGGTGTGCATCTCTTGGAGCCGTTTCTCGGTAATCTATAAAATCACTTTTGCCATCTTTTTGGATCAGCATAAATCCGCCGCCACCAATGTTACCCGCTTCAGGCAGGGTTACAGCCAATACAAACTGTGCTGCTATAGCTGCGTCTACGGCATTTCCGCCCAGCTCTAATATATTTTTAGCCGTATCAGCACTGTACGAGTCAGGCATAGCAACAGCACTTTGCGCAACTTGCTTGGCTGCTACATGAAATGCACTGAATTGAAACACAAGTACACTCGTTATCACTAGCTTGGTTGGCGAAAAAAATAAGCCCATATAACGTCCTTAAATTATTGTTTTAGTTGTTGGAAGTTTCACTTAAAAGTTAAGTTAAAAATAATAAGCAGTATAACCTTCCCATATTTATGCACAGCATTTATGGCTAGGTCAATCCTTGTGGGTGCAGATTTTAGTCTTACTTTAGGCGTTTAGAATATAAAACAGCAGGTAAGTCACCCTGCTCATCAGTATGCGTGTAAGATTTGACAAACGTTAGTCCAAGCTTTTTCATTACTTTTATAGAACTTATGTTATCTGCTAACGCACTTGCACTAATATAATTAACATCAGGCTGTTTGGTGAGCTCTGCGCATAATGCTCTCGCGGCTTCCGTTGCATACCCCAGCCCCCAGCTTATTTGTTTAAAGCGCCAACCAATTTCAATATCACTAAAGTTTTGTTGTTCACTAAAAAAATCCATAGGTCTTAAAAGGACCCAACCAATAAATGTATTGGTGTCTTTAGTTGTCACAGACCAAAGCCCCCAACCCTTTTTAGCATTGCGATATGCCAGCATACGCGGTATCCCCTCTTCTCTAATTTGTTTTTTAGTTGTAGGCACACCACGCGTTAAAAATTGCATTACTGCAGGGTCTTGATCAAGCTCATATAGTTGTTGCCAATCATGCTCGTTCATTAATTTAAACTTTAACCGCTCTGTTACGGGAACGTTCATTTTCATTACTCTATACTTATCTGGAATTAACTATTAATCTCTTGAGGAGATAGCATATGAACAAATTAGCAGGTTTAGCATTATTAGGCACTTTAATTACTTTAACCGGTTGTGAAGACGCTAAAGAAGTAAAAGAAGAAACAAAAGAAAAAAGCGCTCAAATGCAAGAAAAACTAGGCGATGCCTGGAATGAAGTAAAAGAAACAACACACGATCTTAAAAATGATGAGTCGTTAAACGAGTTACTTCAACAAAGCAAAGCCATGGGCTTAAACATGTACGACGATGGTAAGGAAATTGCTATCGATGCATGGATAAAAAGTAAAGAAGCCGCAGGTGAATTAACAGAAAAAACCAAGCAAAAAGCCCAAGAGATTGCAGACGAAATTGAGCAAGCCCGCGAAGAACACAGTAAGGGGGAATAACTCCCTTTATAATAAAAAGGTAAGCCATTGTGGCTTACCTTTTTTTAACCGAAAAAAACAAATGTAGGTAATTAAGCTTTGTATTTGCTCATTACCAAAGTGGCGTTTGTACCACCAAAGCCAAAGCTGTTAGACATCACTGTATTTAACTCTACATCTTTGCGTTCAGTAACAATATCTAAACCTTCAGCCTGCTCGTCTAATTCATCAACATTAATTGAAGGTGCTACAAAACCATGCTCAAGCATTAACAAAGAGAAAATGGCTTCATGCACACCGGCAGCCCCTAGGGCATGACCCGTCATTGCCTTAGTCGCACTGATCATGGGCGAGTTACCACCAAATACGTCTTGAATTGCACCAAGCTCTTTAACATCACCCACAGGTGTTGATGTACCATGCGTGTTAAGGTAATCAATGCTGTCTACATTTTGCATTGCTTGACGCATACAACGTGCAGCACCCTCGCCCGATGGAGCAACCATATCGTACCCATCAGATGTAGCACCATACCCTACTATTTCAGCGTAAATATGTGCGCCGCGTGCTAATGCATGCTCTAGCTCTTCTACAACTACAATGCCACCACCGCCAGAAATAACAAAACCATCACGGTTAGCATCATAAGTGCGCGATGCTTTTTCTGGTGTTTCGTTGTATTTAGTAGAGAGTGCACCCATTGCGTCAAATTCCATTGCAAGCGTCCAGTGAAGCTCTTCACCGCCACCAGCAAACACAACGTCTTGCTTGCCAAGTTGAATTTGTTCAACCGCATTACCAATACAATGCGCCGACGTAGCACATGCTGAACTAATTGAATAATTAACCCCTTTTATTTTAAAAGGAGTCGCTAAACATGCTGAAGTTGTACTGGCCATAGTGCGAGGCACCATGTAAGGGCCTACACGCTTTACGCCTTTCTCACGTAAAATATCGGCGGCTTCTACTTGCCATTTAGATGAACCACCACCAGAGCCAACTATAATACCCGTGCGCTCGTTTGACACTTGCTCTTCTGATAACCCTGAGTCTTCAATTGCTTGAGTCATCGAAATGTAAGAGTACGCAGCAGCATCACCCATAAAGCGCATTGCTTTGCGGTCAACATGGTCTTTAACGTTTATATCAATTTTACCTGATACGTTGCTGCGCAAGTTGTAGTCAGCAAACTCTTGGTTGAAAGCGATACCACTTTTACCTGTTTTTAATGACTCTAAAACTTCTTCTTTGTTGTTACCAATGCTTGATACAACACCGATACCGGTAATTACGGCTCTTCTCATGGGTGATTCCCTTAGCTTAATACTTAATTGCGTTTTATTTTACGCGAATTTAATCACTTAAGTGGTCAGCTTTCTAGCGTACACTTGTACTCTGAACTGCTAGCTTATAAATAACGCCAGACTATTACAAAGAAAACCCGTAAAATAATGAAAAATATATTTTGTAAATTTAAACATTATGATTAAAAACGCACATATACACTTTAACGATTTAGGTACACCATTTGCTGATGACTTTGGTGATATTTATTTTTCGAATGACGACGGTCTTGCTGAATCGCATTATGTGTTTTATGAGCAAAATAATATAGAAACTCGATTACAAACTCATGACCAACCCCACTTTGTAATAGCAGAGACAGGATTTGGTACTGGGTTAAATTTTTTGAATACATGGCAACACTTTAACGATCATATTGCACGTCAACAATCACAAAATCAATTAGATAAAGGTGTAAAGCGCCTTCACTTTATTTCGTTTGAAAAATACCCATTAAAAGTTAACGATTTAAGCAAGGCGCTTCAAGCGTGGCCTACATTACAAAAATTAAGTGAAAAACTCGTCAACAATTACCCTATTAATTTACAAGGGTGTCACCGACTTGAGTTTGACAACGGACGTGTTGTCCTCGACTTACATTTTGGCGATGCACTCGCGTCTATTAATACAATGAGCTACCCACAAACAGGGATTGTAGATGCCTGGTATTTAGATGGGTTTGCCCCAAGCAAAAACCCTGAAATGTGGCAGCAAAGCTTATTTAATAGCATGGCTGACATTTCAAAAGCAAAGGCAACTCTAGCTACGTTTACAGCAGCAGGTTTTGTTCGTCGTGGTTTAATAGAAGCCGGGTTTGATACAATTAAAACCAAAGGCTTTGGCAAAAAAAGAGACATGCTAATTGGCCAAATACCTCATGCAAACACGGCTCAGTCAGCCCCCCCTTACTTTAATCAAGACGATAGTAAACTTAATAATGTTGCTATTATTGGCGGCGGTATAGCCAGTAGTTGTATTTTATACAGCCTTGCTAAACGCGGTATAAACGCTGAATTATTCTGCAAAGACCCGCAGCCTGCCATGGGTGCGTCACATAATGTGCAAGGCGCGGTGTATCCTCATTTACAAGCTAAAGATTCACCCCATAGTGAACTTTTTGCGCATAGTTTTTTATACGCAAAGCGCGTTTATCAGCAATTATTAAATGATGGATTTAGCTTTGATCACCAATGGTGTGGTGTTTTGCAACATGCTGTAAAAAAGCCCCTTGCAGATAAACACAAAAACCTTGCTCAAAAGCAACTTTGGCCAAAGCAACTTATGCAAAACGTAACCGCAGAGCAAGGCGATGAAATAGCCGGCGTTAAAACTGGGTACCCCGGTGTTTATTTTGAACAAGGTGGCTGGGTTAATCCACCACAACTTGTTAATGCAATGCTAGGCGCAGCCAATAAGCTAATACCCCACAACAGCCACTTTAATTGCAATATAGTAAACATAGAAAAAACAGCAAACGGCTGGGTTTTAACAAGCAATAATCAACAGTTTGGCCCATTTAGCGATGTTATTATTTGCGCTGGTGAGCACAGCGACACATTTGAGCAAACAAAATCACTTCCTATTGTAGGCGTGCGCGGGCAAGTATCGCATGTTCAAGCAAGTCCTGAATCTCGAAAGCTTAAAACGGTACTTTGCCATAAAGGCTACTTTACACCAGCTTATTTAGACCATCATTGCATGGGCGCTACATTTGATAAAAACAGTAAAAGCCGCCATGTTTCAGATGAGGATAACCAAACTAACCGTGCTCAACTCATAAACTTTTACGATCATAGCGACTTTGCTACAACGTTAGGAAAAGTAAGCTCTGCAAAAGCAGCAGTAAGATGCACATTCATCGACCACTTGCCAATGGCTGGGCAATGGTGTGAACAAAGCGATTATACAAATGCATTTGCAAACCTGAGGTTGGGTAAGCGTTATCAATATTTGCCTCTCAATCACCCTCAACAAGGGCTACATATTTTTACGGGCTTTGGAGCTCGTGCCTTGTGCAGCGCACCACTGTGTGCTGAACATTTTATTAGCTGCTTAGCAAACGAGCCGCGCCCACTCAGCGAGCGAGTAAGCCAAGCTATACACCCCGCTCGCTTTATTGTAAGAGATTTAATTCGTAATAAAATATAAATGACAAAGCCCACTATTTGGGTAAACTGTTCTCAATAAAAGGAACTTAAAGAGTCACAATGAAAAAATTAATTATACTATCGCTGTTATTGTTTACCTCGTTTAAAACACTTGCCATAAATGTTATTGATATTGCAGTGCCAGATGAGTTTATAACAACTATGGAAGTAACAGATGAATACCCACTTGTTAAAACTGGGTATTTAACGCAGTCTATTTCCTCCATTACAGACTTTTATCAGCAACAATTAGGTGACCCATTGAAGATAACCGGCAGTGAAAACTACCGCACCCTTTATTACAATTACCAAAATCGTAAAGTACGTATTAGCTTATACCACCGTAACTATGTGACCGAAGTGAGTATAATGATTGAAAAAATATTATAAAAAAAACACAAATATAACTACTCATTTTCATACTCAGTTAAGGTACTCTTTTTATATTAAATGTTTTTTAAAATTAATACGTTAATGTCTCTTTTTGCCCTTTAAAAACAATTTTTAAGCCCAAGGTCTACTTGTAAGCAAATACATTTACTAACAAGTGAAAGGAGTTAATTATGAGTAAGACCTTAATTATTGGCGCTAGTGGTCAAATTGGTAAAATGACAACGGAGTTATTACTTAAGAACGAACAAAATGTTACCGCCCTTGTTCGTGATAAAACTAAGCTAAGTGATTTAGAAAGCCCGTTTTTAAATATTGTAGAGCAAGATTTAGAAGGTGATTTTAGTGAAGCTATTAAAGGTTGTGATCAAGTAATTTTTGCGGCTGGTTCTGGTGGAAGCACCGGCGACGACAAAACACTATTAATTGATCTATGGGCTGCAGCAAAAGCGGCTAATTACGCAAAAAACAATAACGTTAAGCACTTTATTATGGTCAGCTCAATAGGTGCAGATAACCCTGACGCAATAGAAAGTGATTTAAAACCATACTTAGTTGCTAAGCATATGGCCGATGAACACCTTGCCAGTAGTGGTTTAAATTACACCATTGTTCGCCCGGGTACGCTCACTAATGAAAGCGCATCAATGAAAGTGACAACACAGCGCCCTGATGACCAAGATAAGGCTGAAATTAGTCGTGAAAATGTAGCCAATGCACTGCTGCATATCGCAACCAATTCGTTTGAAAAGAACCGTATTTTTGAACTTTTTGACGGTGATACTGCCATTAAATCTGCGGTTAAATAGCCAAAGTGCTCCATTAACAAAAGCGTTAATGGGGCAACACTTTCAACTATTAGCAAGTTAACTAAACAGCTGACACTCAAAACAAGCTGCTAATATTTAATTCAAAAAGAACAAATCATTTAGATACGCCACAACAGCCATAAGGCGACCCCAAACAATTTACCCTCTAACCACGTCAACAACTGCAAACCAAAGCATTGCCTATAAGAGTTAACAAATTAGCAATAGAATCCCTTGACGATAAGCCCCTAGTGAGCAGCGTTCTGTGACCTAAACGTAACCTACTATCCCTCTTTCTTTCAAATTTTCCTCTCGTAAAGTCATTTACTGTATTAAGTTTAAGCACATTAAATTATTAATAAAAAATCATTAGTGAGGAATATAGAAAACAGAGTCTTAATCTGTTAAGTTTATGTTATGTATATAGATAAAAAAGCTCCTTAAGGGAAATGAAAACAAAGGAATTAAAGTGAGCGCTACATTTAAAATTATTTTTAATGGCCAACTACAGCAACATGCCGATATTTCATTGGTACAAAAACAACTTAGCCAATTTTTAAATATTCCCCATACTATTGCTATAAAGTTGTTTGATGGTAAATCCTACGCATTAAAAAAAGATCTAACGAGTATAGAAGCCGTTAAAGCAGAATCGTCACTAAAAAAAATGGGCTTAATAACACGAGTTGAACTGCATCAATCTACCGCTCTTACAACAAAGCAGTATCCTTTAGCGTTAAAAAAATTAACAAAACATGATGATGCAGAAGAACATAAAACGTCTAATTCAAAACGTACATTACTGCAGAAAAAAACTAATTCTATACAAACTATAATTACGCGTTACAAAAACGACAAAGTAAAGCTACAGCGCTCTTCACTAAAAAGCCTACTCTATCTTTGCTATATAGCTCTGTTAGTTATGACAATTACGGGCCTTACTCTTAGCTATAATTTGCTTTCAAATACAATGAGTGAATCACAAAGTAACACGATAATTGGCTTAACCTACCAAGATTACAAACAGTACATAACTGAGCAAAAGGCAGTTAGTAATCAACAAAAAACGAATCTGAGTGCCAATAATAATGCACAGCAAAGCCACGATAGCGAGCAGTTCAATCGGTTTTCTCTATTAATTAATAGCTATGCCGACAGTGTAAAGCAGCCTAATATTGAAAAAATGGGAGGAGAAAAATTAAACCTTCGCCTGCAAGAAATAGACGACTTAGGTGAGAAAAATGCGTTTTGGTTGCAACTCATTAATTTAGCAAAAAGTTTAAATAATGACGCACATACAATGAGTACACTCAATAATACAGATCCAAATAAAGTACAATGGATCAACGCCGTAGACTGGATAAGCCAGCGTTATATTAGGCAGCAGCAAAATGGCAACGCACACCCTAAAGTTAATCAGCCCAACAACGCCGTAATTAACTTAACGCTATCAATTAGTGTTTTATCACTACTTATATTAATGATCATTGTGATAAAAATGAAGCTACGCACAATAAGAGAATCATAATAGCTTTTATTAACCACATAAAAAAACCCGCAACTTGATTGCTCAAGTTGCGGGTTTTTTAGGGTTTTTAAACAAACGAATTTAAAAACCGATATTGGTGGAGCTGGGGGGATTTGAACCCCCGTCCGAAAAGCCTCGACCGTCGGTACTACATGTTTAGTATTGTCATTTAATTAACCTTTAAATCCCGGACAAACACGGTAAGTAAAGGCGAGGCCGCTTAGTTTTAACGCTTCAACCCCGGCCAGGGTTTCCATCGCGATCAGGTGTTAGGGTGACACTCCAGAATCCAGTCCACAAGAATACATGGAAGGAGCGCTAGCCAGCCTAAGCTGCTAGAGAGTAGTTATCGTCGTTTGCGATTACTTTAGATTGCGGCTTTTTTACGAGGCAAACCGCACCTCGACATGCACCTTGGGCTTCTTGAATTCCGTCGAATCCTAATCAGCCCCTGAATTAGTAAACTCATTCAGAGCGTGCAAGCAGTATAACTGAGTAAAGTGATGATACTCAAGGCTTAATAACGCTTTATTTGATTTACACAGGCTAACTGCATATTTAGCAACCAAATTAGCAATAATGTATTAGCCACAGTAAACATTTACTTAACAATATGGCAAACCTGTGTTCAAATAAGGGATTAGCCAGCTAGTGCTAAAGGTTTAGTTGTAACTGTAAAGGTTAAGAATAATAACAGGCATAAGAAGTAGGGATTTAAAATGTCGGTTTTTTCATTAGATAAAAATACAGGGTGTGTTTCTTTAATTAAACATCCTATTGATAGCGGTTTTCCGGTCACAAGCACTCAATTAATTGAAATGTTTGAACAATCTGAATTTGGCGAGTATGAAACTATTACAGCTAATATCGGGAAACTTTTTGCGCCTTCTAAAAACCACAAAGAAGTATCTTTAGTGATTGCTAAAGCAGTGGATGCCACTATTGCTATTAATATTGATGAAAAGAATATGGTCGCAGAGGCCACTATTACTACAGCTAAAGGTGGATCACTGCTAACAATGGAAGATGCGCAAGAGGCGCTTAGCCAAGCAGGTGTAAAAAAAGGGATTAGTCCGCGTGCGCTTGATAGTTTTTTAGGCCAACAGTTTGAAAAAGCTTCAGGTGTAGCATATAGCGCTATTGTAGCCCATGGCCGCAATCCAAAAGAAGGTAGCGATGCTAAATTTGTTCGCCTTTGTTCAACAGCACAAGATCGCGTTTTAAGCCCGCAAGCAACCGCTGGCGGTAAAGTTGATATGAAAGATCTTGGGGCTATCATTACTGTTAAACCGGGCACTCCTCTTATGCAACGTATAGCCGCCACCCAGGGTGAAGACGGATACACGGTGTTTGGCGATATTATCCCTGCTTCGCCAGGAAAAGAACTTGAACTACAACCCTTTGAAGGGACAAAAATAGACCCAACAAACCCTAATTTACTGATTGCAGATTGCAAAGGCGTTCCTGTTGCGCTGCCACGTGGAATGCGCGTTGACGACGTTTTATGTTTCGATAATGTAGATGTAAGTACAGGCCACATTGATTTTGACGGCAGTGTAATTATTAGTGGCGATATAAAAGACGGAATGCGAGTAAAAGCGAAAGGTGACATTACTGTTTTAGGCTTTGTTGAATCAGGAATTGTGCAGAGCGAAAGTGCTGTAACTATTGTATTAGGTGCCATAGGCCGAAACCGTGAAAACGAAGAAGCATTTACTTGCCGTATTTCAGCCAAGCGTACAATTTCTATAGGCTATGCTCAATATTGTGACATTAAGACTGAACAAAGTTTATTCATAGAGCGCCAAGTATTACATTGTGACCTAACAGCTAAGCGTTTAATACGTGTTGGCAAAGCCGATAACCCTCGTGGCAAAATTATTGGTGGTAATATATTTGATGCAATGCGTATTGAAACAGGTGAATTAGGTGCGCCTGCTGGTACTAAAACGCGTGTATTTTTAGCACAAAATTGGTTTGAACTGCGTGATAAGCAAAGCCAAATTAACGACTTTGAAAAGGTATTAAGTACTAAATTACTGGAATTAAAAAATGCGCGAACTAAAGCAGAGAAAATAACTAACCCTGCTCAGCGCAAGCAATTTACTGATAAAATTACGGCTAACGAAAAGCAAGTGAATGTCCGCTCTCGTCATGTTAAGCAACAAAAAGCAATCGTAAAAAGAAAAATAGCCCAGCTACTAGCCTCTAGCCGCTTAAAAGTGAACGAGTTAATGCACCCTGGTGTGGAGCTTAAAATAGCAAAAGAAACTAAACAGTTTTCGCGTATTTATCCCCCCCACTTCGTAAGATTATCTGAGGGTAAAATTACTCAGTCGTTTTAGCTTCGTTGGCGGCTTCATCATCGTCACTTTCATCGAGTGGCGCAAGCGGCCAACCGCCTAACTCTTGCCAGCGGTTTACAATTAAACAGTATAATTCAGCGGTGCGTTCTGTGTCGTAAAGTGCCGAGTGTGCTTGACTGTTATCAAATTCAATTCCAGCTGCACGACAAGCTTTAGCTAATACTGTTTGGCCTAAAGCAAGCCCTGCTAACGTTGTTGTATCAAAGCTCACAAATGGATGAAACGGTGTGCGCTTTATATTATTGCGCTCAATAGCCGCATTTAAAAAGCCATGATCAAACGCGGCGTTATGCGCCACAATAACAGAACGCTGGCACCCTGCTGCCTTTTGCGCTTTACGCACGACCTTACAAATCTCTTTGATAGCGTCTTCTTCTGCGACTGCACCTCGTAATGGCGAAAATGGGTCAATGCCGTTAAACTCAATTGCTGCTTGCTCAATATTTGCGCCTTCGAACGGCTCAACGTGAAAATGCACTGTTTGATCTATGCTAAGCAACCCGTCATCATCCATTTTTAAAACAGAGACTGCAATTTCAAGTAATGCATCTGTCTCTTTGTTAAAACCAGCAGTTTCAACATCAATAACAACAGGAAAAAAGCCACGAAAGCGTTTTGCGAAAAGGGTTTGCTCAGTATTTGCCATAGTATTCTTGGTTTGTAGGTATAAGCCTTCTATTATGTCAAAAGTAGGTGCCGTTCGGCTAGGGACTTTTACCTATTATTTATGCCTATAATTATAGGCATACAATTTGCTTTAAGTGATACTAGCTAAGTGTTAACTGCTATATAATGTGGCAGTACTGAACAAAGCCAAATTTTTGGCGTGTCGGGTTTACGGGGAGTCTTTGATGAAATTAAAGTTATTATTAATGAGCGTTAGTATTAGCTCTGCGCTATTGAGCGTCAGTGCACATGCGGCCATGCGTAATTACTCTGCAAATCAAGACAGTTCAAATTGGGAAGTGGTTAAAACAACACGTTTGCAATGCCAGTTGAACCATGAGGTACCTTACTATGGCGAGGCTATTTTTAAAGCATCGGCGAGTAAAAATAAAAACCTAACTTTCAATTTAGATATGGTTGTTCGCCCTGAAAATTACGCCATTGCAGGGCTTAAAGCAGTTCCTCCTTCTTGGCGCTCTGGGCTGCCAGCACGCGACATAGCAAATATGAAGCTACTTAAAAAGTTTGATGGTGAACTCGGTAATCAAACTGCTTGGGAAATGCTTACAGAACTTGAAAAAGGGTTTTACCCCACTTTTTATTACCAAGACTGGCAAAATAGTGCCGATAAAATTGCCGTTGGTATTTCAAGTGTAAACTTTAAGCAAGCCTATTGGGCCTTTTTGCAATGCCGTGACGAACTATTACCTTACAGCTTTGAGGATATTTCGTTTACAGTGATGAACTATCAATCTAATAGCAGTAAGTTAACTAAGTCATCCCAGCAACGCCTTGATAAAATTGCTGAATATCTAAAAAACGATTCAACCATTGAGTCCATTAGTATTGATTCTTATACCGACAGTTATGGCGGTCGTTGGAACAACTTAGACCTATCTCGTAAGCGTGCAAAAGCGATAAAAGATTATATGGTGAGCTTAGGTGTGGATGAAAATAAAGTAAAAACAACGGGGTTTGGTGAAAAACGCTTTGTAGACACCAATGATAATATTTTAGGCCGCGATAAAAACCGCCGTTTGATCATTCAAATAGCTAAAATGTAGGGGGTTTACTTAATTGACGAGGTTACAGACTTTGCGCCGTGATTTAACTAACCGCCCCTCGATTAAACAGGCTTCAAGCCACAAAGTTAAACACACCCTAGCGCTTACTTTTAGTTTTTAAGTATTTATCACCAAATTGAAAAAAGCCTAAACTAATTACAATAATAGCAGCGCCAATTATTAGCTCTTTACTTAGTGGCTCGTTATTAAGCCACGCACCTAACCCTATTGCAAAGCTAGGTGTAATAAGTGTTGTTAACGCAACGGTGCTCGCGTTTAAGTTTTGTAAAACATGAAAATATGCCAATGCCCCTATTAACGACCCAAATAGTCCTAAATAACCAATTGCCCAAAGCGACTGAATCGCCCCGTGTTTGCCAGAGACTCAATAACTTGAGAAACTGGAACTATGAAAAAATCAAATC
>NZ_PNDV01000036.1:0-42250 GCF_005930865.1 Pseudoalteromonas sp. S554
GCTTTTAAAAGCAGCCCTTTCATTTAAGTATGTTTGATTGAGATTATTTTGCGGCTAAAACCGTGCTTTCAACTGAACCAAAACCAATACGCGCAAAGCCTTCTTTTTCACACCAGCCGCGCATAATAACGTTATCGCCATCTTCTAAAAAGCTGCGTTGTTCGCCATTGCTTAGCGTTATTTTTTCTTTACCGCCACGAGAAAGTTCAAGTAAAGAACCCGCTTCTTCATGTGTTGGGCCAGATTGCGTACCCGAACCCAGCATATCACCCGGCATAAAGTTACACCCGTTAACTGTGTGGTGAGTGACCATTTGAGCTACAGTCCAGTAAGAGTGCTTAAAGCTAGAGGTAGATACGCGGGTAGGAGAGTGCCCTTCGCTACGCATTTTTTCGGTTTGAATTTTTACATCCATTTGAATATCAAATGCACCTTGCTCGCGATTAGCGGCAGACTCTAGATATTCCATAGGTTGTGGATCGTTTTCATCACGGGTCCAACTTGTTCTGTACGGTGCGAGTGCTTCTGTTGTAACAATCCAAGGAGACACTGTTGATGCAAAGTTTTTCGCTAAAAACGGACCTAATGGTTGGTATTCCCAAGCTTGTAAGTCGCGGGCAGACCAGTCGTTAAATACACAAAAACCAAATACATGGTTTTCTGCATTTTCAATTGCAATTGCATCGCCTAGCGCATTTCCTTTACCTAAGTAAATGCCAAGCTCTAGCTCGTAATCAAGGCGTTTACATGGACCAAACGAGGGAGCGTCTGCATCGGGTGCTTTAGTTTGTCCTTTAGGACGGTGAAATGTTTGCCCAGACACATCAATAGATGAAGAGCGGCCATGGTAACCAATTGGTACCCATTTATAGTTAGGTAATAGTGGGTTATCAGGGCGAAATAAACTACCTACTGCCGTAGCATGATAAATAGAGGTATAAAAGTCGGTATAGTCACCAATACGACATGGTAATGAAAATTCAATATCAGCTTGCGATATTAATACGCTCGCAATATCTTTTTGACATTCAGCGCCTTCGCGTAATGCTTTTGAAAGGGCTAAACGAAGTGCTGACCAATATTGCTGCCCTAAACCCATAAATGTATTTAGCGTTGACTCGCTCGCTGCATCGAGTGCTGTTTTAGCGTCGCCTGTAAATACATTTAGCTCATTTAGTTTTGCAAGGTCTATGACCTGATCACCTATCGCAACACCGCCACGAAATACTTCGTTAGTGCCTTTGCGACGAAACTCGGCAAATGGTAAGTTTTGAATAGGGAAGTCGCAATTGGCGACATTCGCTGACTCTACCCAGCTTGTTAAATTAATATCATGGGTTTCGTTAATTAGGCTCATTACATTTCCTTTGGTTTAACTGTATGGCAACAATGGAGTATTTATTTAAGCATACTTGCACTTTAAGCCATACATTTTAAATATTAAAACGACAAAAAGCAGCGAAGGTCGCTGCTTTTAATTTACTCAAAAAGATTATAAAACGCCGCGGCGCTCTTGATCGCGTTCAATTGATTCAAATAACGCTTGGAAATTACCTTCACCAAAACCGCCATCATCAACGCGTTGAATCATCTCTATAAAAATTGGGCCAAATAAGTTTTTAGAGAAAATTTGTAGTAGGTAACAATTTTCGCTTTGGCTATCAACCAGTATTTGGTGTTCGCGAATTTTGTCTTTGTCTTCTTTTACCCACGGCACACGGTCGAAAATGGTGTCGTAGTATTCAGGAATAATATCGAGCGTTGCAATAGTTGATTTATCTAGCTTGTCTAGCGAGCTAACTAAATCATCAGTTAAAAATGCTAAATGTTGAACGCCTGGGCCATTGTATTCACCTAAGTATTCGTCAATTTGGTTGTTGTCGTTGCCTTTACCTTCATTGATTGGAATTGAGAAGGTGCCACATGGAGATTTAAGCGCATATGAAATTAGCGCCGTTTTTTGACCTTTAATGTCAAAGTAACGTACTTCTGTAAAACCAAACACATCTTTATAAAAGTTTGCCCATGTTTCCATTGTGCCTTTATAAACATTATTAGTTAGGTGGTCGATGCGCTTAAAGCCTTTGTCTTCAACAACCGTTTGCGTTGCTAAATCTTCAAAGTCACTTTCATAAATGGTGCCTTTATCGCCAAATTGGTCAATAAAGTAAATTAGGCTGTCGCCAATACCGTAAATTGCAGGGTAAGGAAGGTTTTTGTGTGTAGAGTCTGTTGCTGGTTTTGCACCGCGCTCTACAGCTGTTTCAAATGCTTTTTGTGCGTCTTCTACACGCCACCCCATTGAACAAATTGCTGGACCATGGCTTTTAGCAAATTCAGCAGAAAAACCTTCACGCTCGTTGTTCAGTAAAAAGTGAATGTCGTTTTGGTTGTAATAAACAATGTCTTTACCTTTAAACTTTTTAAGCTTTGAAAAGCCAAAGTCAGTAAATACTTTATCCATGTAATCTGCATCAGGTGTGGCGTATTCAGTAAACTCAATACCGACTAAACCTAAATAGTTATTTACTTCACTCATTTTAATTACTCCCACAATGTAAGCACTGTGATTATTTGTTGTTGTGTTAATGGCAAGATAATTAACCAGAATTAGATTTAGGGGAAGAGCAGCCAGGTATTTAGTAATTGAGTGGTGTGTAAATTTTATAGGACGCTTGTGGCCAAGTTGTTTTGAGTCAATACAGTAGAAAATTTTTTACGTTGTAAAAGTAAGCAGTTTTAGTGGCTGTTTTTTGATTAAGCTTATGAATTATAGTAATAAAAAAGAGAGTTTAAGTAGCTAAACTCTCTTTTTTGAAGTGGTATGAAACAGGGGTAAGTGTAATTAATTGTTTACATTTTTGACGTGTTCACCAAAAAACTTGCTACGCTGTTGTAACCATAAGTTTGGTTTTATTTCAGGCGCAGCTTGGTAATGGCGTTCAATGGTTTGATTAAGTACGCGTGTTGCTTGCTCATAAGTGAGTTTTTGCTGCGCATTACCTAAGCTTTTTATTTCGTCGCGGCTCATTGCACGGCCGGCATAAAGCATGGCATTTAAGTAGCCAGGCTCGGTTTCAAAGTTGTCATCATTAAACAGCAGCACTGCGTCTTTGAGTGCCCAGCGGTTGTTTATTTCTCCATCTTCCTTTACACCCACTAGTTCGCCATCTATGTACACTTCAAATACGCCATTGGTAGGTGCAGTATAAAATACTAAAGCGACACGATGCCAAGAGTCGGGTTGTGTATTGCCAAAATAGCCGCTGTCGCTGGTTGATTTACCATAACCACCACTTGGGTCAATAAATATGTCGGCATCGTCGGTTAAGTAGTTAACGGTATCCGCTTGAACAACCGCACGGTAAATATCTTGGCCTTCTGCTGGCCAGTATAAATCCATTACAAGTGTGTAGTCTGAAATCATGCCATCAGCGGCATAATCGCCGTTAGCGGGTGTGTTTAAGTTAATATGTAGGCCTTCGGTTGGTGCATGCCTTGAAAATGCCATTACACCTGACGGCCCATCACTCAAATCACTAATGCCGAGTTCGGTAGTGGTTTTATATTGAGTTTCTTCTGGGCCCCAGTCTTTTTCTTCAGGATCGAAGTAACTGAGTACTGAAGGTCCAAAATCTGCTGTCAGTGGGCTTGCTGTATTATCAAAATTCCATACCGTTATGTTTTCTTCGTTTGTACATGAAAACAGTTGACTGTTGGTATCTAGGTATAAGCACTGGCTTGTTCTAAATCGGGCGTACTGATCTAGTAACCACCATGCTTCGGCAATGGGTTCTACGTTTGAAAATGTAACACCATTAAAAAATAATTCAGGGTTAAGCGCTGCGCCTTTAAATAAAGCGACATCATAATTGCTGGTTGCTTGAATGTTTTCGGGTGTGAGTAAAAACCAGTCAGGTTGGCTTGCATACATAGACGTTAAGTCTGTACCTGTTACTGTCACTTTATATATTGCGTTAAAACCGGGTGTATTTGAAGGCTGTCTTTCTACGTAAAATGCTTCGTGAAAATCTTCTTGTGTGAGCGTGCCGGGTGTCCAACGCTTTTGAACCAGTTCGGGGTTTAAAAGTGCAGCTGTGATTGAGCTTTCGTGTTGCGCGGCTAATGCTGTTATTTCAGCTAACTCAATTGCACTAGGGTAGTTTTCTGAAATAGCTATTTCGGTTTGTGCATCAGGCGCGTAACGGCCCATAATTTCATCAATGGCTTGCTTTGTTGGTTCATCACGTTCAGTGATGGTTTCAGTTGCAATCGTTTGATAGTTCACAACAGGTGATGTTTTATCAGCTAAATTAAACTCAAGTGTTAAGTCGGTTATCCCTTTTGCATAAAAGTCAGGTTGAATAACAATGGCGCCATTTTCTAGTGTATCAAAGCTTTCGCCGCCATGGGTATGGCCCCCTAATACTAAATCAATACCTGCAACCTCAGTTGCCATATCTGTATCTAGGCCTACTCCTAAATGGCTTAGCATTACCATGTAATCAACATCATCACGGTATTGGTCTACAATGCTTTGTGCAACTTGCTGCCATTCCCAGCTCATTTTAAATTGTTTTATAAAATCAGGAATTGGATCGTCTTGCTGTGGCTCATCTAGTTCATTCCATGGCACCGACGTCATGCCAAATACACCTAAGGTGACACAGCCCACTTGCACTTTTGCAAAGCTCACAGCGGCAAAATCTTGAAGTTGCTCCCCTTCATAGCGAGTGTTACTTGCAAGCACAATTGCTTTATCATCTTGCGAATAACTCAGTAGTTTTTCTGGTCCCCATGCATAGTCGTGGTTTCCCACAACACGAATGTCAAACTGCATCGCTTTAATGGCTTCTTCGGTTGCTGTACCTTGTGAAAGTTGCTCTGCTACCGTGCCTTTTTCATAATCGTCACCACCATTGGTAAATAGGGTATGTGGTGTTTGGTTGGCGACTTGATTGTAATAGGCTTTAATACGGCTAAAGTATTGTTCCTCATACCCAAAACGAGCATGTAAGTCTGCTACATGAACAAAGCGTACCGATTGTGTTGTTGCGCTCGCTTCACATGTTGGACCAATATCGGCGAATGTTTCTTTACGCTGCATTTGAATTGCATAAGTGCCTACTTGATTCACTTGTGCATTGACATAATCATCGCTTACGGTTGAGTTAGTAATCGTTTCCCAACTATTTAGACCTAACTGTCTGGCTATGAATAATTGCCCACCGAGTACATAGTCTTCAGGTATTTTTATTCTAATAGTAAAGGAGTCTGAAAATGAAATGTCAGGGTCGGGTATAAGGGTGTGTAAATCAGAGATAATGTTTAACTGTGCGTTGGCATCATCTAGCGTTGTTTTTTCGTAAGTGATTTCGCTATTTGATGAAGCTATATTTGCAGGGATAATTAATTCAAACCCCCCGTTATCTAACGTTGAGTTTAAGCCGTTAGCAGCAGTTAAAGAAAGTAGGGTGGGCTCGGGTTCAACAGGATCATTTGGATTAACCGTTACTGCATCACTCGCACCACCGCATGCACTTAACATAAAGAGCAAAAATGGTATTGCAGCTATTTTTAATAACTTGTCCAATAACATATACAGCAGTCCTCGGGTGTCTAATTTAACAATTTATTAATGCATAATATCAGTTAAAAGTATGGGAGCATAGCTGTATAAAAATGCCCCCATAACAATTATGGGGGCATTTTTTATTTGTTACTACATTTGGAATATGCAGTAAATAATTATTAGTACAAAAGGATTAACCGAATTAGGTCTCTAATCCTTGTTTTTCCCATATTTTCGCTTTAAAACTCATAAGCACTAAAACAATACCTACACCAATGCTAAATAATGCAATTTGTAAGTATAGGGTAGGGATTTCTTGAACGTTATTAGGATCAAAGTTACCAGCAAGTATGCCCGAGATAACATTACCAATAGAGTAAGTTAAAACAAACACACCCATTAACTGGCCCGTATAGCGACGAGGCGATAACTTGCTTACTGCACTTAATGCAACAGGGCTTAAACAAAGCTCACCCACTGTGTGTAAAAAGTACGTAGTTACCAACCAGTAAGGCGCTACTTTTAAGCCTTCTGCTGCATAATGTGCTGCCATAAACATGACTAAAAAGCCTGAGGCCATAATAATTAAGCCAAATGCACATTTTACGCTGTAAGTAGGCGATATCATTTTTTTAGACAGGTTTATCCAAAGCGCAGCGAAAAAAGGTGATAAAACAATAATAAAAATTGAATTTAAAGATTGAAACCACGTAGTTGGAATTTCAAACTTACCAATTAGTCGGTCGGTGTAATCGCGGGCAAATAGGTTTAACGAAGAGCCGGCTTGCTCAAAACCAGACCAAAAACATGCAGAGGCAACACACACTAAAAATAACGCCCACATTCTTTGTTTTTCTTCGCCTGTTAATTTGCCTTTAAAATAAATAAGGCCAAAGTACACAAAGAATATAACAGTAAATATAACAGCTGTATAACCGGCTACAACTGAAGGGTTTATAATGATAGCACCAGTCATAGCGGCTATGGTAACACCCGCAACAACAGCCACAAACAACGCGATAGCGCCCCAAGTACGTGAAGTGCCTTTAGCGCTTAATGGATTAGCAGGTAAAGCGCTGTGCTCTGGTAAGTTATCAAGGGTAAGTTTGTATTGTACTAAACCAATGGCCATACCAACAGCTGCTGCACCAAATGCCCAGTGCCAACCTACGTTCTCCATAAAGTAACCACATACGTAGTAGCCTATTAAAGAACCCAAGTTAATACCCATGTAATAAATAGCGTAACCGCCATCACGACGCTCATCAGCATCGCTGTACAACTGGCCTACCATTGCACTGATATTTGGCTTGAGTAAGCCCGTACCTGTTGCAACAAAAATTAAACCAATAAAAAATGAATATTCATGTGGAACGGCCAAAATAATGTGGCCACACATAATGATAATACCACCGTACCAAACCGCTTTTTGGCCGCCAAATAATCTATCTGCTAACCAACCGCCAGGTAAGCCTAAAAAGTATACCGCACCTGTGTACAAACCATAAATTGCAGCCGCTGATGCAACCGTAAAGCCAAGGCCTTCTTGTTGTAAGCTTGCTGTCATGAATAATACGAGCATAGCTCGCATACCGTAATAACTCATTCGTTCCCACATTTCAGTGAAGAACAATGTCGAAAGTCCTTTAGGGTGGCCAAACCAGCCACTATCTGGAGCTGAACTCATATTTACTTCCTAACTTAAAGAATTGTTGTGATGGCCTTATAATTTTTTGCTTTAGCTCAGTTAGCCTGTTTATAAGGTTAAAGTGCTCGACCACCAGTATATTATTTGTATCTAAGATAATGATTTGCTGTATGGCTGTAACACCACAAGGTAAGAGACACACCCTTATCCTAGCTACAATTGCGCATAAGTATACATATACCTCAAGGCGAGGGGAAGTACTGAGCGGTGTATCACCTTATGCTAAGTTAGAACTCAGCATAAGGGATAATAGGTGTACCCGGAAACTCTAGGGTCCCGTAAACAGGATTGAAGTAGTAACGGATATACAGTTGGCCAAAATTAGGTTCGTAAAAGTCAGAACGATCAATAGCTAAATAACCACCAAAGAACCAATGTGGGGTTATTCTGTATTCAAAGCTGCCTTCTAAGTTGTACGATACGCCCGCACTGGTATCTGAATCAAAGGCAGGGTCTACACCGGTTTCAAGTTGGCGAACAAAGGCTTCAGCTTGAAGGTCAGGATCATTAGGAAAAAAATCGATGGCTTGCGTTTTAGTTTGCGAATACGACACGCCTGTTTTTACGCGGTATACAAAGTCATCACCCCATCGTGCATCGTAGGTCAAAGGAACCGATAACCCAATATAGTTCTGTGGGCTGTAGTAGCCGCCGTGGCCCCAGGTTTCTTCACTTAAATTAAATTTATACGCCCAATGCAATAAACTTGCACCCACTGTAAATTCGCGATCTTGATTACTTATTACACGATAATAGGTACCGCCCATCAAGCGGTAGCGCTGGTTATCTTTTACGTTTTGACCTTTATATAATGTAAAGTCAGCACTAGACCAAAACCCCCAATCGCCGCCTAAATCATGAGAAACATTAGCGGTTAAACCGGTTGAGCGAACCCCCCCCCAAATTTTACCGGTATTAACGTCTTCAAGACCAGCATAGGCCAGTACTGAGCTGGTTACTGGTCGTTTTTCTAATTCAAGGCTATAACCAAAGTCACCAAAGTCGTCCGAGTAATTAATACCCCATACAATGTCTTCGATTAAAAAGCCCAGTGGTGTTGTACCAATATCTACGCGCCAGTTTTCGTTTTGCCAACCAATGCCAATATCAACGCCATCTTGCTCAGGACTTACCTCGTCAATACCACAGGTAAATATACACAAAGCGCCTTGACCGTATCGACTGCCAGCAAATTGCTCGTCAAATCGTGTTGTTTGCGCGCTAATACTTGTAGGATCTATTTTTACAAAGCCTTGCCCCTGCCAAAGCGGAAAGTACGCTTCAATAGGGACTAAACCAGCGCCCAATGTAGCCTCACTTTCAGTACTTACTTGTCCGCTAAAATTTACACCAACAGCAATGTAGGCTTGGTTTTTGTTTTGTTGGCTGAGTAGTTCTCGTTTGGCACCGTTTATATACCACTCGTCGTTTTCATTAATGCGCGAAAGTGATGCGTAGAGTTCTTTTTCATTTAGTTGACGATTAGGTGAAAGCGTTTGTGCGTACCACGTTTGTGCTTGCTCTGTTTCATTAAAATTAGCAGCAACTTGCGCGCCTAAATAACGAAGCTCTAAATCATTAGGTGCTTTTTGAATAAGTTGCTCGGCTAAGTAAAGGGCATCACCTGCGTAATTAAAATCGTTTAACGATTCCATAATTTGACGCTGAAAATAACTTTCTTGCGTTGTACTTTGTTCAATGGCGAGCTGTGTGACCTCTTTTGCTTGGAAATCATCACCAAGTGCTCTATAGGCTTTGGATATTGCCATTAAAGCTTGGGGTTCAATTAACTGATTATTTTTTAGTTTTTGTTCGTATAAAATAATCGCTGATTGGTTTTGATCAAGTGCTAAGTTTGCATTTATTAGCGCAGTTGTTGTTGCTGCTGAACTTGGGTATTTTCGATCGAGCTGATTTAGCTTCGCAATAAGATCACTGCCACTAAAATACTCAGAATAATAGGCATTTTGTAATTGCACAAACTGATCTATTTCACTCTCAGAGGCATTTTCAGGAAGCCGATAACGATTAAACCAATCCGTAGTCTGAGCTTTATTACCCTGTGCTAAAAGCCATTCTCCATACAACATATGCCAATAGGCTGATAATGAGGGGTCTTCAGCTAATGCGTCACGCATGAGTTTTAAAGCGTGGTTTTGTTCTTCTATGCTAAACCAGCTTCGTGCTAGCTCAGCTTTCATTGGTGGCGTTAAATTTTGTGCTTCTAACGCACTTAAGTGATAAATAGCAGCCGCTTTATTTTGAGAATTAATAAAACGTTCGCTTTGAGCTAAAGACTCATTAAGTTGTAACTGTTGTTCAAGAGATACAATGTCAGCATCGCGAGATTTAAATGGAATATACTGAAGCGTAGCAAGCGCACCTTGGTAATCGTCTAAAGCACGCAAAAACAGTGCATGGCTATACCTAAGCTGTGAATTTAGCGGAAATTGCCACAATACATTATTAAACAATGAGCGGGCTTTGTCGGTGAGTCCTTTTTGTTGATATATAAACGCTAAGTCGTAATATAACCAAGGCTCTTCTGGTGTTGCTTGAATAGCCTCTTTTAATATTTTTTCAGCCTCTTCTAATTCACCAGCTTCAGTTAGCTTTGTTGCCTTAGCTCTATACACGCTACTTAATGAGCTTAAATATGACGCTCTTAATATTTCTTTTTGTGAAAATGAAAGTCGATTAAAAAAAGATGTGAGCGTTTTTTCACTTTGTTCAAGCTTTGCAATTTCAAGTAAGCCAAATAGGGCGCCTTCGTTTAAAGGCTCGCTTTTAAGCACCACTTGGTAGGTAAGCGCAGCTTGTGAATATAGCCCTTGGGTAAATTGTAAGGTGCCACGATTCGCCAATACGGTATTAGGTTCTTCTTCTAATGCGGCGGCTAAATCGAGTTTTAGCTTAGCAACTCTAAATTCACTGCTATCTATAGCGTCTCTTGCTTGGCGAATATACAGCCAAAACTTAGCTGTTTTAGCCATGCTTTTAAGGGTATTTCGCTCTGCAAAGTCGGCAGTGTATTTTTGTGCACGTGTAAAATAATTATAGGCTTTACCATTTTCACCTAGTTGTAGGTAAAGTATGCCTAAGCTGTTCATGATTTCGCCGTCAGTAGGGCGGCCTTTTAAGGCTTTTAACAGAAGAGGTTCTGCTGCTTTTAACTTTTCTTGTTCGAGTAGATTATTGCCTTTTAACCAGAGCTGATAAGCCGGGTCGGCTAATAATTTTTGGCGTGCTTTTAATTGCTTTTTAAAGTCTTGATACTGTAACTCTCCCTTATTACTAAACGGGTAAAGTATAAAGTATTGCTGAAATTGCTTGTCAGTATTACTGTTTATTGGCATATTTTTTAATGCAGAGAGCCAAATACTTTCAACTTCATCACTAAAACCCGATGTCGATCCATACTTACTTAAAATACGCATAGCTGCTTTATCGCGTGGGTTACGTCTTAGTAAATGTCTGGCATAAGCAACTTCTATAGTGCCTAGGTTGTCATAGCGTTTTAATAATTGTTTGTAACCATTTTTAACCCCTTGCCATTGAGCGCTGTCCTGGGCATACCAGCTTAAATGCTCAAGCTCAAAGTTTAAAGTAGGATAAACATCATTAAATATTTTATTGTAAATTTGACGTGCTTGTTCATACCTGCCGGCACGAGCAAGCAGCTTTGCTTCTTGAATTACTGCCTTGTCTTTACCTTGAATACGAGACATAACCTTGAGTTTTTTTACGCAAGGTGTTTGTTGTGTTAGTTGGTTATCAAGCTTACTTAATAACAAGTTTGCCTGGTCTGTATTGCCATTCGTAAAGTCGTAATGTGCAAGCGCACATTGCGTTTCTATTCGGGTAGGGGCAATTGCAACCAACTTCTGCAGGCTATCTTCAACAAGTCTTTTGTTTTGTTGTGCTTCACCAATACTAATTTGGTTTAATAACCAATCAACCGATTGTGTATCAATATCATTTATTGTTGCGGCATTTAAATTAGTGCTTAGTGCCAATGTACAAGCTAAGGCCAACCTTAACGACATTCAGTGCTCCAAGTAGGTTGTAGCGTTCCATCAGCCGTTATTTTAAAGCGCTTGTTTACAGCACTTTCACCAAATAAATGCAATACACTGTCGTAATAACGTGTTTGCGTAAAAGACTTATCAATCATTAGCTTTTGCTGAATGGCCATTACTAGCTCATCATTACCTTGCTCTGCTAACAAAGGCAACAGGGCAGCGTTAAAGCCCAAAGGCCCTCTTTTTTCAGATTTACCTGATTGAGCGTACGTATTTAAAGGAACATGGCCGCGCTCTTCAATAGTGTCCATAAACGGTGCAAACTGAGTAAGAAGCTCTTGTTTGTAGGGTGAATCTTTTGCCATCATACTTGCCCAAAGGTAAACACGAATTGCATTATAACTACCTAAATCTGTATTTTTTCTGTCGTAGTAAAAACCGCGGTTTGAATCAAACATAACCCAATCAGGGCTAACGCCTTGCTGTGCGGTATCTAAAATTAACTTAGCTGATCCTTCGTGCAGTTGATGCCACGGTGAATGTGGATAAAGCTTTTTAAATTGCTGGTAAATAAATAACGGCGAGTAGCTAGGATTTAGCTTATAGCGCTCATTGTCAAACTCAAAACCGGCAGGTGCGGGGAGTAAAGAAAGGCCAAGGCCCGTTATGTAGGCGGTTTCTTCTCTGATTATACGTTGAGCAAGCACTGCGGCTAAAATACTATAGCGGCGTTCATCCCATAAAATTGCCGCTTGCGATAAACTGTAGGCAATCCATAGGTCTGAATCTGACGCAGGGTTTGAATCTAAAATCCCCCCTACGCGGTTTTTATCTAGTCCCCATTTCCATGCTGGTAAACGCGTACTTAAATCGCCCTCTGATAAATGCTCTTGGGTCCAATTTAAAACAGAATCAAAAGCGGCTTTATCGTTGGCAATAAGCGCAAAAAATAGTGCATATGATTGGCCTTCAGAGGTTGTGATACTTTGATCACTGCCCAAGTCAATAACGCGGCCGTCTTGGCTTATAAAATGATTTTTAAACACTTGCCACGACTGCCAAGGTTCGCACTGTTCAACTTGTGCGTTGGCATTGAAAGCAAATAGTGCCATCACGGTAAAAAACATATTAACGAGTGATTTCATTATTCGTCTCCTTCAGCTAAACGCTTGTAAGTTAATGCTTGTAATAATCGCCATAAGATAAATGAGATCAGCAATAGCGTTAAAATAGACAGTAATGCCAAAATAAATGGATGATCAGATAAGTGAAACCACACTAATGTATGGACTGGGATATGGCCTACAAAGTATTGCTCATCTACTTGAATGGTTTTAATACCCTGTGAGTTGATAATGGCTGCACTACCTTTTACTTGAGCTAATTTTTCTGAGTTCATTAGAACATCGTCAAGTATAGTAAATGCATTTTGCGTCGTAGCACTCAACGAGACGATAGAGCGGTCTGAGTCAAACGGTGATTGAAACCCTGTTATAACAGCCATATCGCCACTACTTTTAATACTAACCTCTACTTTATCGGTCGTTTGTTCGTCGTATGCACCATTATAAATTGCTTGTTTAATTGCGCGCTGATTATTGTTAAGCAAAACATTTGTTTGTGCATCTTCATCTAAGTCATTAGCAATACTGTTAGGTTTAGCAATAACGAGTATGTCTTTATCATCTAAATCAGCGTCCTCATTTAAATGAGCAACACTCATTCTATGGGTTGGGTAACCGGTGATCGCGCCAAAGTGCCCCGTTAAGTTAAATAAAACGGTTAAAGCATTTGGTGTTGGGTTTTCATCAATAAGCACCAGTGTTTGTTGTAAATCAGCATATTTGGTAAAAGGAAAGCCACTATTAGCAAATACGTTCAGATCTGGTAATGCGATATAGTGATCAAATTCACTTACGTCAATGCTTGAATCGCCATCAATAACACCAAACTCACCGCCAGGAGGTGCAACAGCACATTCACCTTTTTTGAGTACACCAAACCTAAAGTCAAAGTTAAGCTCATTTCTGTTAGCTAAATTAATGCCATTTACAGAAAAGCCTTCTGTGCTTTGTGTGGTGTCAGTATTGGCAACTAGTGGCAACAACGCTTGTGTTGTTTGTAGTAAATCGTTGTTTTCATCTAGTAAAAAACCACTTATAAATTCTTGGTTTATTAGCATATTTAAACGAGAGTCGATGGCTTCTGATTCTGGCGTGCTACGGTACTGAAGAGTAATAGGTATTCCTCTTTCACGCCACGTGAATAGATCAGGTGCAAAGCGAATGTTTAGTTTTACTGGACCATTATTAAGACCTTGCGCCTGTAGTTGCGTAGGGTAGTCAATAAGCTCGTCAAAATGAACTGGACGATCGCTTCTAAGCCAGCGTGGTGCATCATACGCTTTTCGAAGTGGCAACTGATTTATGGCTTCAATACTTGCGCTTCTTCCTGTCATTACTTTGTGGCCAAATGCAAGGCCAGTCACCGCTGTTTTTAAATCAGCTTCATCACGGCCCAATATGAGTAACATTTTATAATAACGATTAAATGGGTTTGAAATGATTTCAATTGTTGGTTTTTCAACATCTGGGTAATCTTTCAAAAAATCAGGTTTTGAATCATTAGTAATAAAAACCACACTGTGTTGATCAGGCGATTTATTTAACGTTACGGGAAAATTAAATCCACGCCAATCAGCTTGGGCTCCAAACCAACTCGATAGCGTTGCTGCTGCCTCAATAGCTTGGGTATTGGGTGTTTTAGCAAATACAAATGGAAGGTTAAGCTTGTTGTAATCCTTTTCATCAAAAAACGGCTCTGGGAGGTATTCTAAACGGCTATCGATAGCGAGTTGCTTTTGATCGAGCGTTATGTTGCTTGATTTATTTATTTCTGTCCAAATAGTACGGCTGAAGTAGTCTTGACATCTAAGGTCGTAATAACCAACCAATTCAAAGCGAACTTGGTTGTAATCTTGAATGTATTTAGCGTTAAGATCGAGGCTGTGCTGCACTGTGTTCTTTACAATACTAAGTTGTTCGTTAATAGGTAAAACAGTGACTAAATTATCATTAAAGTATACTTTTAAGTGAGAAACATTCGCGATTAATGAAGGCGAGTTAGTATACGAAAAGTTAAGCTTTAAATTGGTGCTCAATTTATCTATTCGGTTTGTAAAGTCAACGCGGGAGTTATTATTTACCCCGTTGAGCCTAAAACCTGTAAAGCCTAACGCTTCAAACTCTAAGCGTAAACTCGACACCTGAGCGCTCTCAGGGTATCCATTAATGAACATTGATTTATTTTGTAATGGCTCAATTGCATGCGCAAAGTAAGCGCAACAAATAAGCGACAATGTTAGGGATATATTAAGCAACTTTTTAATCATAATTATTATGCACTATTGGTCTTTTTGGAGTAAATGAGTTTACGTATACAACTAAATTAGTCATAAACTGAATGATAGGTTGAAGCACTCTTGGTGCGTGGAAGAGCAAGTTACTAAACCCTCTGAGGCTTGTTTTTTGCACTTCTTTAAAACTGTAAGATGGGCGGTCATGTCTAAAGTTATTTTGCCAGTCAAGCCACGCATCAGCTCGTGAAAATGTACATTGTATAAACGCGCGCTGTTTTTCAAGAGATAAATCTTTAATGGTTAAGCCAATTTGGTTACCCCGAGTATTACAAACATGGGTAGTAAACGAAAATTGCTTATTACCGCGGCTCATTAATAATTCTATTTTATCGTTTACACGACAAGCATGTGCATGGTCGGTTTCTATTCCTACGCCGTTATCGGAGTAATCTGTAATTTTTACTTTTAATGTGTGGCCATTTGCTAAACGAACTCCCGCTGGGAAGTTTGCTTTAATGCGGTGTGAATGCCTCACTTGGCGTGCTTCTGCTGCCACGGCAACCGCAGCACCCAAAATGATAATATTATAAAGCGCCCACCCCATACTAATCAGCAGTACACCAACTTGCGTAGGGTCGCCAAAAAACAGGCGCAAAATACCAACTAACATACCGACTAAATTAATAGCGAGTAAAACCAAATATGGCTTAGAAATACCCCAGTCATAATGCTCTTTATCGTTTAATCCACCTTTTTCGGTAACGTTAAATTTACCTTTGTTTGGATTAAACAAAGCAACTGTTGTTGGCTTTAATATGTACCAAGCAAGCACAGATTCGTAAACTTCGCCCCAGAACGAATAGCGATACTTACCTTGTATTCGTGAGTTAGTTGCTTTTATTTGAATAAGTGTAGGTACAACGTAGATAAAAATAGCTAAAAATGGCGCGTAAATAATGTATGCATTAAAGTATATAAGTGCCAGGGGCGCGGTTAAAAATACAATGCGCGGAATACCTGATAGAAAATGCAGCATAGCATTTAAGTAACAAAGTCGCTGAGGGATGTTCAAGCCTTTGCCTAACAGCGGGTTATCGAGCCTAAATATTTGCGCCATGCCCCGTGCCCAACGAATTCGCTGGCCAATATGAGCCGATAAACTGTCAGTGGCAAGGCCAGCAGCTTGAGGAATATTTATATAGGCAGTTTTATAACCTGCGCGTTGCATTCGCAGTGCAGTATGAGCATCCTCGGTGACGGTTTCAAAAGCAAAGCCACCTATTTCATCAAGCGCTTCTCTTTTGAGTACCGCACACGAACCACAAAAGAACGTAGCATCCCACATATCGTTTCCGTCTTGAATAAGCCCGTAAAACAACATGTTTTCGTTTGGAATTTGACTGTGGTTATTTAAGTTTCTCTCAAATGGATCTGCGGAGAAAAAATGATGTGGTGTTTGTACTAAACACACTTTACTGTCTTTTAAAAACTGTCCCATGGTCATTTGCAAAAATGAACGAGCAGGTACGTGGTCGCAATCAAAAATGGCAATATAGTCACCATCTGTGTAGCGCATAGCACTATTCATATTTCCGGCTTTTGCATGGTTATTATCTGGTCTTGTTAAATAACCCGCACCCACTTGTTTAGCAAATTCACCAAACTCAGGACGTTTACCATCATCTAAAATATATACTTTCAGCTTATCTGCTGGCCAATCTATGCTTAATGCGGCAAGGGTAGTCGGCCTTACAACACTTAAAGGTTCATTGTAAGTAGGAATGTAAATATCTACCGTTGGCCATAAGTCAGTATTTTTTGGCAACATGACAGGTTTTCTTTCAAGTGGGTTAATAGTTTGAAAAAAACCTAAAATAAGTACCATCCATGCGTATGTTTCTGCTAGTAACAAGCCTGCACCTAATGTAAGTGCTAAAGGGTCATCCCAATTAAGTGTTTCAGTGTATCGCCACCACAAGTACCGCGAAGATGTAGTGACAGATAAGGTAATCATTACAATCGTGGCCATATGGCCTTTTACGCGTTTGAGCGCGTAAGCAACCAGTAAAATAAAGCTAATAAACACTGCTTGCGCTTCAAGGCTAAAGGGAATGGTAACAAATATGGCAAGCAAGAATAATATCAGTGCAACAACGATGTATTTAATAAGTTTGTTCTGCCAAATACGAGCGTCTGCCATTGTTTTAAAAGCACTTTTTTTAGGCTTGTTGTTTTTGGAAAAAAGGCGCCTTATTAATCGGCCTAATTTAAGGTCGTACCAACGAAGTTGCCTTAGGCTGTAACTGACCCCGTCATAAAAATAATTTACAGCATGCTTTTTTATGGACACTGATTTTTTTTTGGGTTTATGAACAGCAAAAAGCAAAAATATGCTCTGAATAACAAAGCGTATAATATTAGAATAGATATAAGTTCTGTATGGCAACCTTAAGTGTGGATAATAGTTATATAACGCTAACTCAAAGTTTTCTTTGTTCTTTTTTATATTTACAAATAATGAACCGAACAAAGTTATAAAGGGCATTAAAAATGCTTCAATTACATTAACCTTGTGCTGGTTAAAGTAACTATGAAATTTAAATAAAATGTAACGCACAAGCTTATCAGTGAATAATATACTCAATAGAATATACAATGTGCTGTGTATGGGCCTTTTGTAAAAAAGAGTAAAGCTCATCGTCAGTTAGCCGCCTTACTTACAAGCCAACCAGCCAGTGTTTCAAAGTCATCGTTCGCTACACTGTATGGAGCGCAATTAAGGGCTACATTACGATTAGCTGTGGCCTCTTTAATAACTTCATCGCTGTTAATAAAAAACGGCGCCATAAATGGCAATGTAGATTGCCAAAGAGAAAATAGATCAAATTCTAACACTGAGGCTGCGTTGTAACGATTAACGACAAAAAAGTGTTTCCAAGTTGACTCTACTGACTTAAGAGTTTGAAGGCGCTTGTATATGAGGCTATGACAAATTGCATCGCAAGTGACTAGCTCAATAACAATATCGTTTTCTTCTAACGGGTAGTGAGAAATATTAATATGTGAAGGGCAATCGAATATTATCCAAGCAGATTCTTTATAATCCAGATTTTTGCAATTGTTAATTGTGGTTATAATTTCATCTAAAGTTGATTCATTATCGCCATGGGGTAAAAAAAGAACGCCATCGCTATCTTTACGAAAATGTAATAATGCATCGTCAAAAGTACTCTCGTTGCTCCAACCTTTTGTGGCTGTCCATTTAAGTCCAAAGTGCAAACCAAGGTCACTTTTAACATCTAGGTCTATGGCAACCACATCAACATCAGATTTTTTCAAAACGCACGCTAAGTTTGCAACAACTGATGTGCTACCTATGCCGCCTTTGATACCTTTAATAAAAATCCTTTGCAATGGAGTTTACCTTTTTTATTTTTTTTCTTTAGAAGTTTTTAATGCGTCATCAATTTCTTTCAATAGCGCATACTTGTTAATTGTTTTTTGATTTTTTTGTGTATTCATAATTTCTATATAGTCGTCACTTTTCCCACCAAAACGGCGAGCTAGGTTTTCTATGTCACTTGATGTGAGTATTTGTGAGCTTTTTGTAGCTAAATTATTCATTACAACCTTTGTAAGCGTAATATTTATTTTTATTAAAAGTGGACAATATTTGGCTATTATATATAGAATAGCAGGCAAAACTAGTAAAAAAGTATTTTTTTGAGGGCTTTTTAAGTGCATAACTTTAACATAACGGGTTTAGAGCCGGCTGCAAAAGAGTTAAAATCGGCTTCAAGTTATGCTGTTTTAGCCCCTTTAGATAATTTTGTAATTGAATTTGCTTTACATGCAATTAACCAAAATTTCGCAAACGATATTTACATTGTTTCTCAAGACGTTGAATCTTTCTTTGAGTCGTCATTTTCTGCAGCAATTAATACTGCGTACAAACGTAGTAAAGTTCATCCATTTTCTCTCTCATCTGAGACACAGCATTACTCAATAGAGCGAATAAACAAAGGTATAATTAAAGAGATAGGCGCGTATAAAAAATTAAAAAATGCGCTAGTGTTTATCCACTTCAACACAGAGCTACTTAGTGCAGCAACCGAAGCTAGCACAAAAACAATAATGAACGATTACAGTGAGTTTGCAAAAAAAACAGGGGTTACCTTATTATTTTTGCTATCTGGTCCAGAAGTAACACACTATCGATTTTTAATAAGGCAGCTTAATAAATCTTTTGATGGATTAATTTTTGTAGATAATGACTCCGCTACCCGCGTGTTAGAGTACGATTACTGGCACCACACTACGGGTGTATTTGCTGATATGCAGTTTCAACTGTCGCTTGAAGATAATAAGTTTTTGGTACAAGAGGGAACTGTAAACGATCCAAAAGTATTCAATGGCTCACATTTTCCAGATGAAGACGATGTCTGGTTAGTGCAAAGCGCGGTGCCAATCGGTACAAAATTGCCTACGCATTATTATACCGTAAAAGACAATAATGAGCTGTTTGACAAAGGCCCCAAATTAAAAGCAGCAACACTGGTGTTTGCTGTGACGCGTTACACAGATTTAGCACAGCTTGGTAAACAGTGCTTTGAACTGAGGAAAAGCTGCGGTCGTTGGTTGAAATTGGTAGTACAAAATGTTGATGGCGTTATTCGCCATCAAGATGAATGTTTATTTTTAACTTTAGGCGTTAACCTTATTTTGTATAGCTTTTCTGAACCTTCGCGATTATTATCTCAAATTCAATCTATTCAAGGGTTTCAATTTTCTAGACCGTTACCGCCATCAGTCGAGCACGTTCTGAAATATACTGAAAATACGTTTTCTAAAGGCTATTTACCTTTTGATGAATTTACGCGCCAAGTAGAGGTTCATAGTGACTCGGCTGTTAATTTAGGTGTTAGCGGCGTGTTGGTTAAGCTTGAGTTACTACCCCGAATAGAGCCCATCCACCCTTTACACTTGTTTCATATTAAGCGTGAAGGGGATGTATTTAGCCTTGCAGATAACACCGTGTATTTGTACTTGCATGCGTGTAGAGAGAACGACGTAAATAATGCAATTAAGCATTTATTCAAGCTACAAACGAGTGACTTTTTTGTGCAGCAAAATGTTATTTCAGATCATTTTCATATACAGCAAGAATGTAAGCAATTAAGGCGGCTTTATAGCGGTAAACATGTTACTGATTATTCTAAACAGTTAACAGAGAATGATAGCTATAAGTTTGAACCCGGTGTGTCAAAAGGGATTACTGAGTCGTTAGACACTCCTGAGTTTACAAATGATGCGCGCCCCGATGCTGTGTCATTTGTAATGAGATTAAAGGCTTAACCAATGAGTATTAATCAGCTTTTTATTACCGTTATTTTGGCAATTATAGTCGGTATTGTGCTTTGTATGTCGGCAACTCAAATATTGGCCAGAGTAAAAACATATTATTACAAGCTTACTTTTAAACACGAAGTACTTGAACCTTATACACCGAATAAAAAAAAGAAGGATGAGCAGTGAAATTATCAGGTTTAGGAGTGTGGAATCTTTATTTCTTAGCTAAATTTGCCTTGTTTTATTACGGCGCAATTGATTTTAATGTATTAACCAATGCAGCCCTTGCAGCACTTTTAGCTATCAAATTTAATAAATCGACTTTTGAAAAGTTAAAACATGTACTTGGTGGTATTTTTGCGATTATCATACTTTACCAAGACTCTTGGTTGCCGCCAATAAATAGGCTGACAAAGCAAGCTGGTAATGTTCAAGATTTCAGCTTTGGTTATTTTTTTGAACTTTTAGCACGTGTAATTAGTGTAGATATGCTATTGGCATTATTCGTTATTACCGTATGTTTTTGGTATACATCACAGTGGTTACGTTTTACAACAATTACTATTGTTGGGCTACTTTTGATTGGATGGCAAGGAGAGGGTGAACAACCAGGCACAGTAGTAAATGCCAACTCTACAAATACAACAATTAGAAATGAGCCTACTAATCAAGCACAAGTCATTACGCGCGAAAGCCAAACGCCTGATCAAAAATTGTCAGACTTTTATCAACAACAAAGCCATTTAATTAGCCATTTTCCTTCGCAAGTTAATGGCGAACTGTTCGATGTCATCGTTTTAAATATTTGTTCAATGGCGATTGATGACTTGAACGCTATTGGCGTTAGTGTTGAAGATATGTTTAATGATTTTGATGTGGTGTTTTCAGATTTTAACTCAGCAACATCATACAGTGGGCCTGCAGCTATTAGGCTTTTACGCGCAAGTTGTGGGCAAACAAGCCAAACAGCTTTATTTAGTGATGCACCAGAGCAATGTTATCTATTTAAAAATTTAGAAAAATTAGGGTATCAAAGCAGCGTTGTGATGAACCACGATGGCCACTTCGATGACTTTAAAGGCTTGGTTAATCGTTTTGGTGGCCTAAACGATAAACCACTTAATATTGATTCACTTCCAGTAGCGCAATACGGCTTTGACGACAGTCCTATTTATTCTGACGGTGCAGTGCTAGATAGTTGGCTTAAAAATGAAGCGCAAGATTGTGAGCCGTGTGCAATGTATTACAACACAACAAGCCTTCACGATGGTAACCAGCTTGCCAATAAAAAACGCATGAATAGCCTTGAAAGTTACCCAATAAGGCACGCTAATTTACTGTCTGATATTAATCGTTTTATTCAAAACCTTGAAAAGCGCGGCCGTAATGTCATGTTAATGGTAGTACCCGAACATGGTGCAGCATTAAAAGGTGACAAGGTACAGTTTGCTGGTCTTCGTGAAATACCAAGCCCTACTATTGTATCTGTACCAGCTGCTATTAAATTTATTGGTCCAGACGTTAAAAGTTATTCGCAAATTATGATTAACGAATCGACTAGTTACTTTGCCTTATCTGAAATTGTTGCAAAAACACTTGAGACAAATGTTTTTGGGGGTAATAACAGCATTGCCAATTTAGTTGAAAACTTGCCAAAAGCACCAAAAGTTGCTGAAAATGCCGGCACAATCATGATGTATGTGAATAAACGACCTTACATACAACTTGATGGCGAAGAATGGTCTGCTTACCCTCAAGGTTAAAAGTAATTTAGCTATGCAGCAGGCTATCTGTGCTGTGTAGCGTGTTTATGTTGTTATTCTTGTGTGTTAATTAAAACGCAGACTTGTCCAAAAATGTTTACAATAAGCTACCTTATCAAAGCGACTTAGCGTATTATTCGGCTAATTTAGTTTTTCCTGCTTTGAGGATGTATGCGTCTAGATATTCACTGTGCTGATAGGATCGGTATAGCCCAAGAAATCCTTAATATTTTAGTTAACTACAGTGTTGATTTAAAAGGTATTGAGGTCGATTCTGTCAATTGCCGTATGTATGTGAGCTTTCCAGAAATAGAGTTTGAGCAGTTTCAAAAAATCATGCCTTCTATCCGTCTGATTGATGGTGTGCATGATGTACGCACTACCGCATTTCTCCCTTCTGAGCGAGAGCATAACGAATTAAATACCTTGTTACGTGCATTACCTGATGGTGTTATTTCTATTGATGCTAAGGGCTGGGTACGTTTATGCAACGATGCTGCCTGTAAAGACCTGCAGTTAAGTGAAAAAGAGGTTATTGGCGCTAACATAAATAACCTACTAAAGGGCTTTAACTTTACGCGTTGGTTAGAGGGCAAGGAAGTGTTAGGCCAAACCACTCGGGTTGAAGTAGCTGGCGAAGACTTTATTGCAGATATTTTACCAATTGCCGTGCCACAAGGCAGTGAAGGCGATGTTTTAGCTGGAGCGGTTATTAACATTAAGTCGCAAAGTCGTTTAGGTCAGCAAGTTAGTGCATTTAGACGCTACGGACAAGAAAGCTTTGCCACCATTCATAACTTTAGTACTGCTATGCGCCGTGTTGTGCGTGAAGCACGAAAAATGGCACAGTTAGAAGCACCCATACTCATTACGGGTGAAACAGGCACAGGTAAAGAGCTACTTGCGCGAGCGTGTCATTATGCGTCAAACCGTTCTGTGAAGCCATTTATTGCGCTTTCGTGCGCGTCGTTACCTGATGATGTAGCGGAGTCTGAGCTTTTTGGTTATGCAGGCTACGAAGAAAATGCAGCTCCTAAACGCGGTGTACTAGAGCAAGCTGACGGCGGTACCGTATTTTTAGATGAAGTGGGTGAAATGTCGACCCAGCTACAAACTAAACTTTTGCGCTTTTTACAAGACGGAACGTTTAGAAAAGTAGGCGATGAGAACGAAGTAAAGGTTAATGTTCGTATTGTAGCCGCTACTCAAAAAGACTTGCCCGCAATGGTACAAGAAGGTGTGTTTAGAGAGGACCTATACTACCGAATTAATGTATTAACTCTCGAAATTGCTCCATTACGAGACCGCAAAGCCGATGTGGGTCCTCTGGCAGAGCATTTTATCCAAAAATATGCCCAGCAAAATGGCCATGCTATTCCGTTATTATCACAAGAGTGCCTGAGTTTTTTACAAGAATATCCATGGCCTGGTAATGTTCGCCAACTTGAAAATGCTATTTACCGCGCAGTCTCATTGTTAGATGATAGCGAGTTGCGTTTAGAGCATTTACAACTACCTACGTTTACACATGAGTTAGGGTATTTGGAGTCGGACTTTGAAGGCTCGCTTGATCAAGCTGTGAAGCGTTTTGAGGCAACGTTGCTGCGTAAACTTTACCCTGCTTACCCAAGCTCAAGGCAACTAGCTAAACGCTTAGGGCTTAGTCATACCGCAGTGGCAAATAAGTTGCGTGACTACGGTATAAACAGAAAAACCGTTAAGGTTTAGATGACTCTAAAATTAAAACAGGGGACTAGCTTTTAGTCCCCATGTTTTTTGTAACACCATCAATAGCAATCGTTTCTATACCGTCTTCATTAAAATTAATAACAATACTGGCATTGTTACGGGTAAAAAAGTAACTACGGTTGTTGAGCTCGATTACATAGTCGCCTTTTACTCGGTCGCTAAACTTTTGTTTTTTTAGTGACACAGTATGCTCACCAATTTGCCAATTAAACCCTTCAATAAAACCATTGTTAAACTCTTGAACCCATACCTGGCTTTCATCTTTTGATAGTGTAATTGCAACTGAGTATGAACTTGGAATACTTTGCATATTGTAGCTTTTAGCGCCAATTTTAAATTGTTCAGCTTTTTGTTGCCAAGCAAAACCAAAGTCAAATTCTTTTTGTATACCCGTTGAGTAGGTAATAGTGCCTTTGCCGGGTAATGAAAAATCAGCGAGCGCTGAATAGCTTGGTACGAGTAATCCAATAAACGTAATTATATGTAGTAGAGGTTTCATAAGCATTTTATTTTTATATATATGAGTAATAAAGAGTAAGGGAGAACATACGTCTTAGCAAGTGCTTGTGATACACTCAGTAAAATTTTGCTGGTAAGACCTTTGTTGTGAACTTATATATTCGACTCCTATTATTATTTTTTAAAATTAAGCGTAATAAACACTATCAAGATTTACTCGATACGGTAGATATTGATTACAAAGCACTTCCTACAGATTGTGATATTAATTTACATTTAACTAATTCGCGCTATTTGGCCATGATGGACTTGTCGCGTACGTGGATGACTGAGCGAGTAGGTTTGCTAAAACAAATAATGAAACGACGTTGGTTTCCTATTGTTAATGCAACAGCTATTACTTACATTCGTGATATTAAACCCATGCAAAAATACACTATTAGCACTAAGTTAGTGGGCTGGGATCATAAGTATTTTTACATTGAGCAGAAATTTCATTCTGATCGTGGTTTGCATGCGATTGCGTACGTACGTGGCGTATTTAAAAGCAAAAAAGGTGTTATAAGTATTGAAGAAATGCTTGAAGTGGCTGGCTTTGAAGGTAAAACTCCTATTTTACCCAGCGAAGTAATGCACTGGAAAGAAATGCTTGAACAGAAAAAAATGACTAATTTACCAAAGTAAATGGAAAAGGCGCTTTGCGCCTTTTTCAATTTTAAGCTTTTATATTTAGCTTACCTTGAAAGTCCTGCCACCCTGGTGGGAACTGCCCACGTAATACATACGAAAACGCAATCAGTTCTGCAATCACAAAATAAAGCTCTTTTGGAATCTCTTCACCTAATTCGAGGTGCGATAAGGTTTTAGCTAAATCGGGATCTTCGTGGATCATGATCCCTTTTTGTTTTGCTGCAGCGATTATTTCTTCCGCCAACTCCCCAAACCCCTTAACACTCACTGAAGGCGTGCTTCCTGCTTCGTATAAAAGGCCAATTGCCGACTTGCTCTTAGGGGAATCACTCATAGCTACACCTTAATATTAATAATTGCATGGGATTTATAAAAAGCAGCATGGGTTGCCTCCCCTCGTTTTAGGTTTAGTTCAGCAACTTGTAAGCCGTGTTTAGCTAGTTTTGAGCGCAGGTTATCAAGGTGAGGGTGGGCAATGGCACTCACTTCTTGGCTTGATGCTAATAATTGGCAATCGAGCGATTTGTCCATTAGCTCGGCGGTAATTTGTAGTTGACCGAGATCAGCATAATCAAAATTTAATCTAACAAACCAGACATTTTTAGGCTCTAGCTTATCGGCCGATGGTTTTTTATATTGCCCTAGTGTTATTTCTGTTTGGGCTGCTTCTGGCGGTAATTTCATCGGAAGTAAAAACTGTGCCAGCGGGTTACTTTCGGGTTGCTGATTTGGTGTTGAAACACTTACCTGTGTGAGCGTGTTTTTAACCTGAGTAAGCTCTCCAGCAAGCGCTTGCACTTGTGATTGCTGAAGTTGCTCTAGTATTTTTGAACTTGCTTTGCCAGCTTTAAACGTAGGCATAAGCACCTGTAGTAATGCATCAATGCCTGTTTTTGAGTCAAAGGTAATTGGGGCTACAGATTGGTTAATAATAGGCGCCGCCAAAATACTAACCGCTAGCTGCTCAAGCCCTTTGGTAAAGCTACTTTGCAGGGTGTCATGCGTGAGGCTGTGAGGCTGCAGCGTCGCTAATATCTCTCTTTGCACGGCAGTCGGGCTAACGTTGCTGCTTGATACCATACGATTAAAAGCTTGATTAACCAGCGCGTTAAGGTCAGGTGTTTGCTTAGTCGCTTTAACTTGAATATCGGCTATTTGACTGCTCAATGAAATTTTTTCTTCAGTGAGTTTGTAAGTTGAATCATGCGATGGTGGCAGCTTTAAAAGCGGCGTTAATATTTTAGCTTCAATAGGTTGCAACATTTGGCTTGGTGAGGCAATAGTTGTTGTGTTACTAAATACTGTATTAAATTGGGTGTTACTTGCTGGTGTAGAAGGTACAGCATGTGTTTGTTGGGTTGCTGGGCTATTGGCTTTCAGGGTAGGGAGTGTGGCCAGTTTATTATCTGCATTAGATTGTTGAGCATGGCTAAGCCCCACTTTTGTAACAGGAAGAGAATTTAACTCTTTAATTGTCGTTTGTTTTTGTAGGTCGTTACTCAAGGTGGATTGAACTTGCACTGTTTGGTTTTTTAATACTTGCTCTGTATTTTTGGTTGCGGGTTCTGCCTTTATTTGAGCACTTAACAGTGCGCCTGATTGTGTACCTACCCCTGTTTTACTGTGGGCTGAGACTTTTTCGATTGGTGGCTGCTTATTTTCTGGTGTAATTGTCGTATTAGCATTGGGTATATGCAAATGACTACTGATAACTTTGGCACTAGGAGGTTGCCAAATAGCAACATTTGCTTTTATTAGCTGTGTTAACTGCACAATAGGGGGCAATTGAGAGAAGTGCTTAGGTAAAATATTAACAAGTTCAGTACTAGGCTTTTGCGCGCTATTAGCAACTTGTATACCTGCATTTTCAATTAAATTAATTCTACTTGTTAGCGAGGACGGGGCGATAAACTGTTTTTGTAAAGTGAGTGATGGTGCGATTTGAGATTTGTTTTCGTTTGCAAACGATTTGTTTTCAAAATAATTTACTGCATCATTGATTCGTGTTTTTAAATCACTAAAACTAGTTTGCAGCCAAGACTTTATAGGGCTATGAGTACTCACCAGCGGGCTTGCTTTAACGGTGTTATTAATCTGCGCTGGCGCGGTTTGTAAATTAGCGTGTTGCGCAGTAAGTAATTCATTAAAGGGTTTAGTAAAAGAGTTACTCAGCATCACTTTTACGCTTTGAGCTTGTGTTGTTATTACAAGCTTATCGGCTTGATTTGCAACAGTCACTTTCACGGGCGAGTTAGGCAGTTCAGCAAGCTGCGTGTTTGATACTTGCGTGGTGAAAGAGCCTGATTTTTGCGGATGCGTTAAAATGGCTAATTTAGGCGTTGCCTGTAGTTGTGCATTGGGTAACAAGCTTGCTAGCATTTTAACCAGCTTTGTTTGGCTTAACGGCTGGGTATGAACGGTATCAGCAAAGCGGTTAATAACATCAATTTGCGCGCCTTTACTGTTGGTACTTATGACTAGTTTTAAAGGTTGCTCTGTGCTGAGTAGCTGAGCAACCTCTTTATTAATAGCAATACTAGCATTGAGCTTATCAATAATTAGCTTTGGTGCAGGCGCTAAAGCAAGCTGAACTGAAAGTGGCTTGCTTTCAACCTCTGCGCCGGTACTAATGAAATTTAATAAGCGTTGTAATTGGGCAGGCTGGTTAAGTTTAATTGTTGCTACATTTGGCAAAATAGATAGCTGCTTTCCGTCTTCGCTTAGTTGTATGCGCGCGCTAGCAATTTTATCTAAAGATTGAGGGGCATTGCTTGTGCCTAGTCTGAGCGTTTGCCATTGCTTATTAACCAGCACTTCTAGCGTGATAGAGTCTTTTGAAAATTGAATGTTTTTAGCCGCAAGTACTTCACTTGGTATTTGTGGTAACTCATTGGTTTGGTTATTAGTTGATGAATTGATAACCAATGAATTGGATAATGTTATTTGCGTTGGCGTATTCATTATTTTAAATCAAGTTTTCTCTATTTTAAGTGAATCGATTTTAAAGCAATATTCGTATTACCCTATCATTATGGTAGACTAACGCCTAATTTTTGGCAGAGAGAATCGTCATCTTGTTACACATTAAGTCCGTCTCCTGCATCAAGCAAGAACGTTGTTTGTTTGCGGACCTTAATTTTAGCCTTAAAAGCGGTCAAATCATGCAATTAGCGGGTCCTAATGGGGCTGGTAAAACATCGTTATTGCGTATCATCGCTGGCTTTTCTGCGCCTGATGAAGGCGAAGTTTTGTATCAAGAACGCTCAATAAATAAATACTATGAAGAGTTCGCCCACGACTTACTTTTTATAGGCCACAAAACGGGTGTTAACATTCAGTTGAGCGCTGTTGAAAATGTACGCTTTTGGTTACGGATCAACGGTTATTCAAATGAGCCCGACCTACACCCAATTTTAGCAAAACTAGGCTTGGTTGGTCTTGAAGATGTGCCTGTTAGAATGCTGTCGGCAGGCCAGCAACGACGAGTTGCATTAGTTAGACTTTGGCTAAGCGACGCAAATTTATGGGTGTTAGACGAGCCATTTACTGCGCTCGATAAAAGCGGTGTTGCGTTTTTGCAGCAGCGATTTACTCAACATTTAAATAATAATGGCGCCATATTATTAACTACCCACCAAGACCTAACTGCTCACTTTAGTGATTTACAAACAATCACATTGGAGTACCGCCACTGATGACTCGTCAACACTCTTATTGGTTACTATTCAGTGCGGTTTTTACTAAAGATATAAAGCTTGCCTTTCGCCAGCGAGCTGAAATTGTAAACCCAATATTGTTTTTTTTAATTGTTATTTCTTTGTTTCCGTTAGCAATAGGTCCTGAGCCCGGTCTGCTTGCTAGAATGGCGCCCGGTATTATTTGGGTTGCAGCTTTACTCTCTACCATGTTGGGCTTAGATAAACTGTTTAGAGATGACTTTAATGATGGGTCTCTTGAGCAGTTAATTGCCTCATCGTACCCATTGTCACTTACAGTGCTTGCAAAAGTGGCTGCACATTGGGTTGTGACGGGGTTGCCCCTTGTATTAATGACACCGTTATTCGCGTTATTACTTAATTTAGATAGTAATGCGCTGGTGGCCACTGTTTTAACGTTATTATTGGGTACACCGTTATTAAGTTTTATTGGTGCAATAGGTGCTGGGCTTACTGTTGGGCTACAAAAAGGGGGTATTTTGATGAGTTTACTCGTACTGCCTTTGTATATTCCTGTTCTAATTTTTGCAACGTCGGCTATCGATACCAGTGTTATGTCGCTGGATTATAGCGGGCAACTTGCCATCCTTGGTGCTATGTTAGTCATCGCGATTATTAGCGCACCAATCGCCATATCGTCAGCTTTAAAAGTGAGTATAAGTTAATGTGGAAGTGGTTACATCCCTATGCTAAAGCAGAGCGTGCATACCAGTTATGCAATACGTTACTGCCTTATTTTGCCGTAGTTACGGTTGTTAGTATGCTCGTTGGTTGGGTGTGGGGGCTTGGTTTTGCACCTGCCGATTACCAACAAAAAGACAGCTACCGTATCATTTTTATTCACGTTCCTTCTGCCATTTTATCAATGGGGGCATATTCCTCTATGGCCATTGCTGCCATTGTTGCGCTTGTATGGCAACTCAGAAACGCAGAACTTGCCGTTATAGCAATTGCACCTGTTGGCGCATGCATGACTGCAATAGCACTTATAACCGGGGCTGCATGGGGTAAACCTATGTGGGGCGCTTGGTGGGTGTGGGATGCACGACTCACATCGGAGCTTATTTTATTATTTTTATATTTGGGCGTAATTTCGTTATACCACGCTTTTGAAGATAAAAAATCAGCGGGCCGTGCTGCATCTATCTTAGCGATTGTAGGGGTGATCAATTTACCAATCATTCACTTTTCGGTTGAGTGGTGGAACACCCTCCATCAGGGAGCAAGCATCACTAAATTTAATACCAATGCGGTTGACCCAAGCATGTTTTGGCCATTAATGGTAAATATTTTAGCCTTTGCAGCGTTTGTTGGCACAGTCACTTTAATTCGTCTTAAAAATGAAATTTTGCAACGTGAAAAGCATCGCCCATGGGTGCGCCAGTTGCTTAATAGGGGGTAATTATGCAGTTTGACTCTTTTTCTGATTTTATTGCAATGGGAGGCTATGGGTTTTATGTATGGCTTTCATTTGGCACATGCGCACTTATTTTACTGGGTATTTTAGTGAGCTCTTTAAGAGATACTAAGCATATTATGGCTTCAGTAGAGCAACAAATTGTGCGTGAAGAGCGTATAAAACAAGCCAAGCAGGAGAAAGCATCATGAACCCTAGACGTAAAAAACGCTTATTAGTGATTGTTGCTATTTTATTTGGTTTGGGTTCTGCCATAGGCTTAGTGCTTTATGCTTTACAAGAAAACATAAACCTATTTTATACCCCAAGCGAATTGATTGATGGCAAAGGCCCAAACAAAGAAAAACCTTTTATTGGTCAAAAGCTTCGTATTGGCGGCATGGTAGTACCTGGAACTGTTGAAAGAAACGAGCAAAGCTTAGAAGTGAGTTTTAAATTAATTGATACAGGTCCATTAGTGACTGTGAGATATCAGGGGATATTGCCTGATCTGTTTCGTGAGGGGCAGGGTATTGTTGCGCAAGGTGTTTTAATTGAGCCTAATGTCATTGAAGCGTTTGAAGTACTGGCCAAGCATGATGAAGAATACATGCCTGCAGAAGTTGCTGAAGCGGTTAAAGGTATTAAGCATGAAAAACCAAAATACAACTTAGATAGTGGTAATTAGCTATGATCCCAGAAATTGGTTATTTTTCTTTAACGCTTGCCATGGTGCTGAGCGTTTTGTTATGTATTTTTCCACTTTGGGGCGCGCATACAGGAAATCTTCGCTTAATGCGTGCTGCCCCCTCTTTAGCTATTGGCCAGTTTGCGTTTGTATTAATTTCGTTTGCTGCGCTTATTTACGCAAGTTTAACTGACGACTTTACCGTATCTTATGTGGCGTATCATTCGAGTAGCACACTGCCATGGTATTACAAAATAACATCGACTTGGGGCGGTCATGAAGGAGCAATATTGCTTTGGTTAGTGATGCAAGCAGGATGGACTGCCGTCGTTGCTGCTCGCTCAAAGTCATTACCTTGGGTTCTACGTGCCCGTGTTTTAGGCGTGCTTGGTTTTTTAGGTGTTGGTTTCATGATGTATACCTTACTATTATCAAGCCCATTTGAACGTTTACTTCCTTATTTTCCGGTAGAAGGGCGAGATTTGAATCCGCTTTTACAAGACCCCGGTATGATCATTCACCCGCCATTACTTTACATGGGTTATGTTGGGCTATCGGTTGCTTTTTCGTTTGCTATTGCAGCACTATTAACAGGTAAGCTTGATAACACGTGGGCCAAATGGTCACGTCCATGGACAATGACCGCGTGGGGCTTTTTAAGTTTAGGTATTACTATTGGCAGTTGGTGGGCTTATGCAGAGCTTGGCTGGGGTGGCTGGTGGTTTTGGGATCCAGTAGAAAACGCGTCCCTTATGCCTTGGCTTGTTGCAACCGCTTTACTTCATTCGCTGAGCGTGACAGAAAAGCGCGGCATTTTTAAATCGTGGACCGTATTACTGGCAATTGCAGCATTTTCGTTAAGCTTGCTGGGAACGTTTATTGTGCGTTCAGGTATTATTGTATCAGTTCATGCGTTTGCAACTGATCCCGACAGAGGCCTGTTTATACTCGCCTTTTTAGGAATAGTTGTTGGCGGTGGTTTGGCGCTTTACGCATTACGCGTATCGCAAGTTCATAGCGAAGGACGCTACAAATTTGTATCGCGCGAAGTGGCACTGTGGCTAAACAATATCTTTTTAGTTGTGGCGACCTTAATTGTATTATTGGGTACTTTATTGCCTATGGTACACAAAGAAATGGGCTTAGGCAGTATTTCTATAGGTGAACCGTTCTTTAATAAAATGTTTGCAATACTACTTGTGCCATTTGCTATTTTAATGGGCATTGGTCCTTTTTTACGCTGGAAGCAAAACAAATGGGCGTTTTTGCAAAATAAAATTGTTGTAGGTATTTTGGCCAGTGTGGCGATTACTTGTGTTTGGTTGTTCTCAGCTTACGACGAAGTGAAACCACTTACGCTATTAGCAACAACGCTGGGTGTGTGGGTTGCTGTTTCAACCTTGATTGACATTTACACTAAAGCCGCAGTGCATGGCACATTAAAAGAAGGGTTAAAACGCTTAGGTGTTAGTTATTGGGCAATGGTGCTAGGCCACATTGGTATGGCATTTGTTATTGCGGGCGTTGCGTTAACCTCTGCGTACTCTGTTGAGCGTGATGTATCGATGAAGAAAGGCGATATAGTGCAGCTTAATCAATACAACTACCGCTTTGAAGGCGTTAAAACAATCCGTGGACCTAATTACAGTGGCCATGCTGGTGTTGTTACGGTGCTAAAAAACAATGATGTAGTCACTCGTTTATACGCTGAAAAACGTAAATACGATATTGGCATGCAATTTATGACAGAAGCCGCCATTGATGCTGGCTTTACACGTGATTTATACCTTGCTCTCGGTGAGCAATTAAGCCAAGGGGCTTGGTCGCTCCGCATATACCACAAGCCGTTTGTGCGTTGGTTATGGATTGGTGGTGTATTAATTTCACTTGCAGGGTTTATGATTTTGTTTGATAAACGTTACCGTACATCTGCAAAAACAGCTCGAAAAGCAGCAGCGGAGAGTGTGTTATGAACCGTAAATTGTTAGCTATAGCGCCTCTTTTAGTATTTGCTTTTGTATGTGTGTTTTTATACCAAGGTTTATTTGCAAACCCACGCGAAATACAAACTGGGCGAATAGGCCATGAAATGCCTGCTTTTACGCTTCCTGATTTAATGCAAGACAACAAGCAATGGACTAACGAAGCGTTAAAAGGCGAGGTATATTTACTAAATGTATGGGGCACTTGGTGCCCAACTTGTTTAGCTGAGCTGGGCTACTTAACAAAGCTGCGAGAGCAAGGCATTAAAATTATTGGCTTGTATTATGTGCAAGGCTACGACGCCGACTTTGATGGCCCGTTTGACATGCAAGCACTACGTACTGAAGTACAAGATATGCTTGAGCGTGCGGGTAACCCTTATCAGTTTAATATTTTGGATTTACATCGAACGCTGTCGTTAGATTTGGGTGTTTCAGGTGCGCCAGAAACATTTTTAATCGATAAAAACGGCACTATTTTGCTACACCATACCGGTGATATAAATCCACGAGTATGGCGTTCTAAATTTGCACCTATGATGCAGGAGCTAAAATAATGAAGTGGCTATTGTTTTCACTCAGCCTTTTACTAACTACGAGTGCATTAGCGCAAACTGATCGCTACGTATTTGATACCGACGAGCAAGCGGTTCGTTTTGAAGAGCTTACAAAAGAACTTCGTTGCCCTAAATGTCAAAATCAAAACATTGCTGATTCAGACGCTATTGTTGCCAAAGACCTACGTGAAAGAGTGGTAGAGCTAGTTAAAGAAGGCAACACCAAAGATGAAGTAATTGACTACATGATTGACCGCTATGGTTACTTTGTTCATTACGACCCACCTGTTACACCTGCAACACTAGTACTTTGGGTGTTGCCGGTATTAATTGTTATTGTTGGGTTTGGTTTTATTGTCATTCGTCAGCGTAAAGCGTCTGTAAAGCAGACTTGGAGCAACCAAGATGAAGTACTTTTAAATAAGCTAATTGAACAAAATAAACGTCAGGAGCAAAGTTAAATGATTTTAATGTGGGCGTGTTTTGCTTTACTCACACTGATTGCACTGGCGTTTGTTATGCTGCCTTTTTTACAAAAAGAGCGTGTTAAAACAATTACTCACAACGCAAATGCCGAGCTTATAAGTATTTACGAACAACGTTTGGTTGATTTAAAAACCGATTTAGATAATCAACGTATAGATGATGCTAACTATTCTGAATCGATAGTTGAACTAAAACGCCGTTTGCTTAATGAGCTTTCTCCAGAAAAGTCATTAATTAGCAAAGGTAACAACCGTATTTTTGCCCTGACAGGGGGCGCATTTGTTATTGCACTAAGCGGTATTTTTTATAGTTTAACGGGTAGTCAACAGCAAATTTCAGCATGGCACGATGCCATGGATAACCTGACCGAATACGGTGAGCGCGCTGTGATGCAAAAAGGCGAGCAGCTTACTCAAAATGAGTTACAAGCATTTGCACTGGCGTTACGCACCAAGTTAAGCCGTTCAGGCGATGATGAAATGGCATGGATGTTACTTGGTCGTGTTGCCATGTCACTGAATGAATTTGATATGGCTCAGCAGTCATTTGATAAAGCACTGCGCATGAACCCTGATAATAAACAGGTGTTAATAAGTTACAGCCAAATCTTGCTACTTGAGGGTAGCGAAGCGAATATGACGCGTGCAGCGGGTATGTTGTCTAAAGTGTTAAACGCAGAACCGACTAACTTAGATGCTATTTCGTTATTAGCGCTCATTGCTTACGAGCGAAAAGACTGGCCTCAAGCTAAAGCCGCCTTTGAAGTATTGCTAGCCAGTATGGAAAAAAATGATTCTCGCTATGGTTTAATATCTCAGCGTATTGCAGATATAGAACTGCAAATGCAAAGCGAAGGCTCGGTAATGCCAGTAACTAAAGCCAACAGCATTGCTGTTACCGTTAATGTTGCTAGTGAGCTTATAAATAAACTGCCTGAAAAGGGGACTTTATTTGTATTTGCAAAAGCGGCAAATGGTTCGCCAATGCCGATTGCTGCTGTAAAACTCACTTCATATTCATTCCCTGTTACAGTTGAGTTAAACGATAGCACTGCCATGGTTGAAGGTATGAACTTGTCTAGCGCAGAAGATATTATTATATCGGCGCGTATTTCGCTTGATGACTCTGTTATGCCAAGTTCAGGTGAATTAGAAGGGCATTCTGGCTCATTAAAGCGTGAAAGTGTAAGTGAATACCAACTTAAAATAGATACATTAATACCTTAAGGACGAAAAATGTTAAGACAAAGTTTAGCTTTTTTAAGCTTTTTGATACTGGCCGGTTGTGCGCAAGTACCAGAAAGCAAAGTTGATGAAAGAGATCCACTGCAAAGTATTAACCGTCCGTTGTATGACTTTAATATGGATGTTTTAGACGCTTACATACTTCGCCCAGCAGCGGTTGGTTATGTTGCCGTGACTCCTGTGCCTGTGCGTCAAAGCATTGTTCACTTTACGGATAACCTAACTGCACCGGTTGATATAGTAAATGCTGGGCTACAGGGTAAACCGGGTAACGCAAGTGTAAGCCTTGCGCGCTTTTTAGTGAATTCTACCGTGGGCATTTTTGGTATTTTTGATGTTGCTAGCTCGCTTGGTTTAAATCGAGTTGATGAAGATTTTGGCCAAACAATGGGTGTGTGGGGCATTGGTGATGGTGCATACTTAATGCTACCTGCAATGGGGCCTACTACAGCAAGAAACTTAACCGGTGACGTAGTAGACAACTTTGTTCTGCCTGAAATTGCCTTAACTACGCCACAAACGGTGCTAGTATTTGCGTTAAAAGCGGTAGAAGCGCGTGCTTCATTGATGGCGCAAGAAGGGCTTTTAAATGACTCACTTGACCCGTATTTATTTGTAAAAGATATTTATTTTCAGCGTCAGTTATTCGAACTTTACGATGGCAACCCGCCAATTAAAGAAGAGCCTGCCGACTTTGATGAAGACTTTTTAGAAAGTTTATAAGCCAAATCAAAATAAAAACGCCAGCTTAATGCTGGCGTTTTTATAGAATAATGCTTGGCAAGTATTAGGTATTAACCATCAAACTCATTTGCTCGTTCACCCAACTAAGTGCCTCGTGATACGCATCAGGTACTTTATCTGCAATATTAAGTGCTGTTGAAATGTCGTTTGCTTGTGACCAATCAGCCTTTTCGTAATGTTTAACAAGGTTTAAGTATTGCGCTAATAACCCCTCGTTATCTAACAGAGCTGCCTTAATATCGTTAGACAAAGGAAGCTTTTGCATCACACTTTGCATACTTTCATCTAAAATAGCGTCCATTAACGACATCATACCGGTTAAAAATGCCATGCCGGTGTCTTTCATTTGGCCATGTGAAATAGCTAACAGTTCACAAAAGCGAGCGCGTGTAAGTGATAGCCTAATTAACTCTACCGGTTTATCAGCCGATACTTGTGCAGCAAATAACAAAGAGAGAAGTTTTTTGATCTCTTGGGCACCTAAAACAATAAGTGCTTGTTTTATAGTGCTTATTTCAGCTCGTCGTGTAAAGGCTGCTGAGTTTGAGTATCGGAGCAGTTTGTAAGATAGGTTTACGTCGCGCTCAAATACATCGGTGATTTTTTTTAGGTCCATCTCTACACTTGACGTTTGGTAAAGTAATTCTGCAAGTGCCATTTCTGATGGTGGTAACGCTTTACTTTGCACCATTTCTGGTTTTGAAAAGAAAAACCCTTGAAAATAATCAAAACCAAGCTCTAACGCTAAGCTATATGCTTCGTAGGTTTCTACTTTTTCAGCTAAAAGCTTTATATGAGGGTGCGCCTTTAGCTCTTTTATAATGGTTTTTATTGTTGCTAAATCACATGTTAAAAAGTCGATTTTAATAATATCGATAAACGGATAAAAGTGGCGCCACACCGGCTGGTGAATGTAATCATCGAGCGCGATGGTGTAGCCTTTGTCTTTGAGGTTTTTAACAATCGCAAGTAAACGTTTACCCGGTTGAATTGTTTCAAGTATTTCTACAACAATGGTGTCTTTACCCAACAGGGTAGGGTAACCCTTAAGTAAGGTTTCTAGTGTAAAGTTAATATAAGCGGGTTTGTTATCGGTTAAGTCTTCTAAACCAAAGTTAAACTGACTGCCCTCAATTAAGCGTGTAGTTGCTTCGTCACCATCTATATTGGGAAATACATTATCCACGCCATCACGAAATAAAAGCTCATAACCAATAAGCTCTTTATCACGATTTAAAATAGGTTGGCGCGCAGCATAAAAATACATAAAAAAATCCGTGTCAGTCGAGTCAGTCGCTATTGTAATAATATATTAGAAAACATACAAAATAGCATGCTGTATATTTTACTAAATAATAAAATATCATTATTAAATAAAAGCGTTTGGCTATTTTTTTGCGTGTAAAAAAGTTTTTTTAGCAATTGTTTTCAACATGATTATTTTTAAACTAAGAAAATGCAACAAATAGAGATTTTTGTTACAAGCATGATATAGTCCAAAGGAATGCTTTTATCCTAATAGTGACTTTATTATAAAATTTTAAGAGTCAATATTCGGATCAAAAGCCTGCTACTTTTAATTGTTTTATGGAGGCGAATTTGGAAACAGGAATGATCATTTCATTGTCACTATATTTTGTTGTTATGTTAGGTATTGGTTTATATGCCTATAAGCAGTCAACAAGTGATGTTTCTGGTTATATGCTGGGTGGTAGAAACTTGTCGCCAAGTGTTGCAGCACTCTCAGCGGGTGCTTCAGATATGAGTGGCTGGATTTTAATGGGGTTACCTGGCGCCATGTTTGTTACTGGCTTAAGTAGCACATGGATTGCATTTGGCTTAATTGCCGGTGCATGGTTAAACTACTTTTTAGTCGCGCCGCGTTTAAGGGTTTACACTGAGAAAGCTAATGACTCCATTACCATCCCTGATTACTTTTCTAACCGATTTAACGATGAATCAAATTTACTCCGTGTTGTGTCGGCTGTTGTAATTATTGTGTTCTTCACACTGTATACCTCTTCAGGTGTTGTTGCCGGTGGTAAACTATTTGAAAGCTCATTTGGCTTAAGCTACGAAATGGGGCTATACATCACAACGGGTGTTGTTGTTTTGTATACACTCTTTGGCGGCTTTTTAGCGGTTAGCTTAACTGACTTCGTGCAAGGCTGTATTATGTTTATTGCACTTATTTTAGTACCCGCTGTAGCTTACTCTTTGCTAGAGCAACCACTGCAGTCAACCCTAAACAGTGTTAATCCAGACATGCTAAGTTGGATAGGCGCAGGGTCTGCGCTAGGTATTATTTCAGCAATGGCGTGGGGCTTGGGTTACTTTGGTCAACCACATATTATTGTTCGCTTTATGTCGGTGCGCAGTGTTAAAGATATGCCAACAGCACGTCGTATTGGTATGTCTTGGATGATTGTCGCTGCAATTGGTGCGGTAGGTACGGGTATTTTTGGTGCAGCATACACTTATGAAAACAATATAGTTGTGGATGATCCTGAAACTATATTCTTGATCCTGTCAGAGCTGTTGTTTCATCCACTTATTGCTGGCTTTTTACTTGCGGCAATATTAGCTGCAATAATGAGTACAATTTCATCTCAGCTATTAGTAAGCTCAAGCTCACTAACTGAAGATTTTTACAAAACATTTTTACGTAAAGAAGCCAGTGACGCAGAGCTTGTACTAGTAGGGCGCATTAGTGTGTCTATTGTGGCAATACTTGCTATTTACCTCGCATACGATAGAGACAGTTCTATTTTAGACTTAGTGAGTAATGCATGGGCTGGCTTTGGTGCTGCATTTGGCCCGCTTGTATTGTTTAGCCTTTACTGGAAACGTATGAACTTTGCGGGTGCGCTTTCAGGTATGGTTGTGGGTGCAGTTACTGTTTTACTATGGATTTACGGCCCATTCACAATCAACGGTGAAAGTTTAAGTAGCGTAATGTACGAAATTGTCCCAAGCTTTATACTTGCAAGTATTGCTATTGTAGTTGTAAGTTTAGCAACCAATGAGCCTAACTCAGATATAACAACGTTATTTGATGAAGTTGAAAAAGAGCTTTAATTAATATTCGTTTTTATAAAAGCTATAAAAAAGGGAGCAACTAAGTTGCTCCCTTTTTATTTGCAAAATGTTTAGCTTGCTTGTTTAGCGTTGTTATCGTCAATAGATGCAACGTTATCTGATTTTTTATTTTTACTTGCCGCTTTAGTAGTAGGCTCTTTGGCACCTTTAAGTACCGACATAAAGTCGTCTTTACTTTTTGCTATTTCTAACGCAAGCGATTCTATTTGTTGCTCACTCAATGGCACGTCTACTTTTTCTAGCATCAGCTCAAGTGATTCTGCTATGTCTAGCATTTTGTCATAGGCATCAGCTTCTTTCTTAGTAGTAAACGTCATACGCTCGACTCCGTTTCGTTCTACAACATATTTAACAACAACAGCCATGATTTCTCCTGCAAACTTGCTTGGCACTGTGGTTTATAAAAAACCATAAGATTACTGTTTTTATATACAGTAAAGGTTTACAAGTAAATATGCAAGCGCAGAGTTGTAATTTTTAAGTGTCTTAAATTTGACAAAAAACGGTAACTTAACTTTATTTAATATATCACTTGGTTGTACCAGCTGCATTTTAAGGATTTCGGATAAAAGTGATAATGCATTTAGGTACTTCCAAAGTGGCTAGCCTCGCGTTTGTCATTTATGGTCTTCCCTAATAATTAAAATAAATATGTTCTAAAATGGACAATAAGGACGAATAAATGAAAATATTTAAACTTTTACTTATAGCAAGTTTGCTAAGTATCCTACCCATTACTACCTCTTACGCGCAATTACCTGAAGTGAGCAAATCTATGGCTCCCATCGAAGCGGTAAGTATTAATGATGCAGATGCAAAAATGTTGGCTAAACTTCCTGGAATTGGTAAAAAGAAAGCACAAGCAATAGTAAATTACCGAGATGAAAATGGTTCATTTACAAGCCTTGAGGACTTGGCCAAAGTGAAGGGGATTGGCAAAAAAGTAATGGCTAAGTTAGAAGGAAAAGTTAAACTTTAGCAAAAGGGCGCTAAGCGCCCTTTTCATGTTGTTGTAGTGCATCGTCTAAGTTTTTTCTGGCAAAATTTATATCGACCGGAGAGGTTAATAACGGATAAAAAAGCCCACCGAGTATTAAAAAGGGAATGATTATCCAACCTTCAAAAAGTGTAAATATTAAAAACAACGGGCTTAATAGCAATATTTTGATAATACGCAGTAATACACGGTCGGTAGGTGACAGCATTGATAAAGACCGTGCTATAACAAGCTGTCTCTCGCGTATTTTTAAATGTTGCAACTGTTTAAGTTGACTAGAAAAAAAGGTAAACATAATTATTAAACCGTTCTTTTTAGTATTAAGCGACTACCTAATACAATAAAAAATGTTAGAGCGAATAGCCCAAAAATAATTTCCATCCAAGCCGGCATACTGAGCGATAAAAACTCCCAATCTATGTTACCGCAATCGCCAGTGGCTTCAAAAAAGCTCGGTATCCATTCATGCAGCGGCATAAACGATGGAAAGTTAGGCTCAAACTCGCAGCTAAACGCAAACGGATCTGTTGTTGTTTGCATATCTATGTGCTCACGGGCAATTAAATACCCCCAAATGCTCGATACACCCCAAGTAATGTAAGCAACTATACGCATTATTTTACTTTGTGGATTAATTGACCCAACAATACCCGCGCCAAGTAATCCTAACACCGCGGTACGTTGATAAATACACATAATGCAGGGCGCTAACCCCATTTTATATTGAAAAAACAATGCGGTTACTTCTAGCATAAAAACAATCGCAGTGAATAAAAGCCAAGGTGTTCGTTGAGTCGGTAATTGCGCAAGCCAGTTCATAAAAAGTCCGCTAATAAATAAGGCGTTAGATTATGACGCACGAAAAAGTACGCGGCAACAAAAAGAGGTATATAAAAAAGTTTTATAGATATCCTCCAAATATTGTTTCAGTATTCTAAATGGCTATATTGAAATACTTTGTGATATGTTTTTATGCATATTGTGGTTTTGATGGATTTACATTCTTGCTACTGGAAAATATGTGCTTTGTCCATTTGTTTGCCTCATGGCGGGTTTTACGCTAGAAAATTTTGCTTAATGGGCTAACAACACCGTTTGCCCCTTGCTGTAAGACATGAGTGTAAATCTGCGTGGTTTAACATCTGTATGGCCTAACTGAGCTTGCACCGTTCTTATATCTGCTCCACTTTGTAATAAGTGTGTTGCAAAAGAATGGCGAAAGGTATGAGTGGTCACAATCTTTGTAATATTGGTTTGCTTTAATGCCTTTTTAACCGCTTTCCTAACACATGTTGGATGGAAGTGATGACGCCGTATCTCGCCAGTTTCTGGATCACTTCTTAATTTATAAGAAGGAAATAAGTATTGCCACGCGAGTGATTTGTTAGCTGACGAATATTTACGAGCTAAAGCGTTTGGCATCCATACGCCAGTGTATTGTTCGTTTTGTAAATCTAATCGCAAATATTCTTCAACTTGCATTATTTGATTTCTAAGTAACGGGAGCAACTCAGTTGCAAGGGTAACGATACGATGTTTATTGCCTTTCCCGTTCCAAATTTGAATACATTTATAATCAAAATCAATGTCTTTTACTCGCAGTTGCACAGCTTCCATCACTCGCAAGCCACTACCATACATAAACCCCACGATTAAGTAATATCGCTCAGATAGATGAATCATCAATTGTTTGACCTCATCGGGTGTCATTACAACAGGCAATTTGGGTTGTCGTTTACTTCGAGCAAACTTCAAGTTTAACGAAAGTTCATTTTTGACAATATGTTTATATAAAAAAGCTAGTGCATTTAAAGCTGCACTTTGTGTTTTAGCTGAAATGTTACGTTTTAATACAATATGGTCCAAAAACGCTTCGACTTCTGAATTTCCCATTGAGCTTGGGTGGCGTTTGTTGTGAAAGTGAATAAAGTTTGCGATCCAACTCAAATAAGCATTAATAGTTCTTAGTGAATACTGTCGAGTGAGCATATAGTCTGCAATGTAATTTAAATACGCAGAGCGAGTTTTCATTTTCAATCCATTGAATTGGTGCTGTATTTATATACAGTTATAGCTCAGTCGCTCGTTTTATACTGAGAAGAAAACGCGCATGTATGAATTTTAATAACACTGGCAATTAGTTGGCAAGTTTGTTAAAAATAAACCAATAAGAAAACGAGCTACGCTATGGTAGAAATACGCGCGATTAGCTCGCTATAAACATGTTAGGTAACAAGGAACGTATAGCGTTTAATTTATATTATGGATTTTAATCAATTAGAAAAACCTCTTTTAGAACTAGATCCTATCTTCGAAAAATTTGCTAATAAACACAGTTTAATAATTACAAAAAATCAGAAAGATTGTCCAGAGCGCTCAATTGTTTGGGGCACTAACGTTAGATGCTTAATTCAGCTTTACCTTTCATCTGAAACTGGTGGATATTTTAATTTATGGTTGTGTGCATCTGAAGATACAGCTAATGAACGTTTCTGGAAGCACGAAACTCCCATAAAGGCTTTGAAAATTGATGACTTCAAAACGGATTTATATGAGTTACTTGAAGAGTCTTTTGTAAAACTTAATACGTGGGCAAATGATAGAAGTACTTTAGAGTTTGCCACAAAGCTAGGTAAGGTGTAATTTGTTACCTAACACATATGAGCCTTAA
>NZ_PNDV01000037.1:0-21908 GCF_005930865.1 Pseudoalteromonas sp. S554
ATGATTATATAGCCAAACAAGATACTAACAGCGATAATGATTAAGTACCCAATACTCATAGGCAAGTACCTAACGGAACATTAAAGAACAAAACGGAACAACACCGGAACAACACCGGAACAACACCGGAACAACACCGGAACAAAATAGCGCTCTTAATTAATTTAAGGGCGTTTTTTATTGATTATTGATAAATTTAGGGTGAACAACGCGGAACAAATGGCGGAACAATTGAAAATGTAAGTTGTTGATATTTAATTGATGTTCGCTTTAAGCGGAACAATTGAAGGGGAAATATAACGATTTGTCCTGTTTATCGACTTGATGATCCTTTTTACGCTATGAAATTTCACACTTGACAGGTGCGACAGGGGTGCGATATATTTAACGGGTCAATCAAATAAACCTTTCGAGGAAATAGCATGAGCAAACGAGTTTTACTATGGCTTGCAGATATAACACCGTTAGTCAGTTCAACAAGCGTCCTCTTTGAAGATGATGGGCCAAAGGTTGAGTTACGGCTCAAGGACGGCAACGTTGTAAAGCTAGATGAAAGCTATGTAACCATCACCAACGAGCCAAGAAGTAGCATTGAGCCACTTACAGTTGATGTTTGTAAGCAGTTTGGGAGAAAGATATTACTTCATGGTGTTGATGTAACCAGGTTGGTGAGCAGCGTTTACCTTTCAACGACAGAGGACGACATAACACTTACTTACGTTGATGGCCTTGAATCAACGTACAGAAATGAAGATGTTAAAATTATAGATGTTACGGAGGGTGGCAATGCCAGCAATTAAAAAGTCAGTGCGTATTATTGAGCAGGCGCAAGAGGTGATTGATGTTTTTGGCTTTGGGATTATTGATGGAGATATTAATTGGTCGGGCTGTATTAACGAAATAACAAGGCAGTTTGAGGTCATGGCAAGGGAAAATGAGCCATCTTTACCGGATGCTATGTGGATAGCACTTAAAGATTATTATTTAGAATACAAAGATAAAAATGGATCAGGACATAGTATTGATACGCTTTTGCTTGGCGCAGCAAAATTAAACAAAGACTTTCCTGGCTTGTTTTTGACAGTTGAGGAATGGAGCGAGACGCAAAAGCTAGCCGCAATACATAGTATCAAGCAAATTATATCTGAAACAATATACAAGTAAGGAGCCTAACAATGATTAAATACAGCAAGGCAGAGCTTATTGATATGATAAGCAACTATGACGACACCATGGCTATAAGCAAAATGCTGGGTGATACTGTGGATATGCTTGAAGAATTAGATATAGAAGGCGAGCACGCTTACTTTTTGAAAGAGGCTCGATGTAATTTGGAAGGAATGTTCGGGCTACTTATGGACCTTAAAAAAGATCACTTAATGAGCGAGCAAGATAATGGCAAATAAAATAGACCTTTTAAAAATCACAGAGCCTACTATCGTCTCTAGTGACACCGATGTTTTTTATATCCGCAAGATAGGTGAAAATGATGAAGGCTTTGAAAGCAATGAAATGCTTATAGCCATTATTAACAATTTGAAGATGCAAAAAACCCCAATAAACACCAGGGTTGCTTTGTACGGCGATCGCAAGGGCTGTTTTGTAGGTGAGAGGCGTTCTGTTATGTATAACGGTGTCGTTTTGTCAGATATTTTAGAAGGTGACCACCAAATAGTGCAAGAATACTTTAAAGAGACGCACTTTTATGATGTTACAGAGTCATACTTGGCGTTTAAGTTTGGTTATTTGAATAACATAGAGCAGGTTGATGCTTTGTGGAGTCTAGCGGCTAGGTATGGCTATGAAACAATACAAGACGAGCGCAGAATGCTCGATAATAAATCATTAAGGGCCTTTCAAACTACGGGCAGTAAGATTGTATTTGCTGATTATTTAATGCCAGAAGAAATACTGGGTCGTCAGCAAATCAATTTCCCAGCAATGAAATATGCAAACGAAGATATTAAGTGAGCTTGCAAACCCCCCAAGATTGATATATCTTTTCACATGTTGAAGAAATCCGCTTAGTTTATGACTGAGCGGATTTTTTTTGCTCTATGCTACTTGCTTGCCCGGTTTAACAGCCGGGCTTTTTTATGCGCGAAACAAAAGGCTTTGCTATGAAACTTTTATTAAAACGCCTCCCAACACCAAAGGGTATTTTTGGCACGTTTGGCGAGCTATACGCAAAAGGCGAGTTAGTTTGTTTTACTGTCGAACGTGAGTGGAATAACAATAAACCGTCTATTTCTTGCGTTCCTTGTGGAATCTACGAGTTAGTACCCCACGAAAGTCCAAAGCATGGAACGTGCTACGCGCTACAGCAACAAAATTTAGGCGTAACTGTCTATGGACCATCATTACGAACACATATTCTTATTCATATTGCGAACAAAGCAACGGAATTAGCCGGTTGTATTGCGCCAGGTAAGTCGCTTGGTGTTGTCGGTAATGAGTGGGCGGTTTTGAATAGCGGCGGCGCATTCAATGAGCTAATGATTTTGCTTGATGGTAAGCCTGCAACATTGGAGATAGTAAACGCATGAAAAGTTTATTAACGAAAGCGGTTGATTTTTTTAGTGGCGGTTTTGGTTCTTCAGTCGTCCAGGCGGTTAAAGAATATTATCCACCAAGCATGAGTGAGCAAGAAAAGGCTGAATTAGATTTTCGCATTCAATCTGCTGTTGACCAGAAAACGCTAGAAGCGCAGAAGCTAGCGAATGAAGCGCAAGCAGAGTTCAATAATCGCATTGCTGAAATGGAAGGTACTGCAAAAGATTTAAAGACCATTCCTTTGCTTGGTCCGATTATGCTGTTTTTACGCGGTTGCCAACGCCCAATTTGGGGTTATTCAACGCTCTACATTGATTTTAAAGTGTTTAGCGGTAGCTGGGCCAGTTTGACAGAGGCACAGGAAAGCGCGCTTTGGGTTATCAACCTGTTAGTGCTTGGTTTTCTCTTTGGCGAGCGAGCAGTTAAAAATGTCACACCCATGATTGAGCGCATGATAAAAGCAAAAACAGGTAATTCATAATGACACCGTTAGATCAGGCTAACATTTTAAAACAGCTTATTGACGCTGGGCTTGGTTATGTATGGTTCGTTCTTCTCGCTATTTGGGGCGGAACAGTTAATTACATATCAAGACGAAAAAAAGACAAAGCGCCTTTTAGCGTTGTTGAACTGATCGGTGAATGGTCCATTAGCGGCTTTGCAGGCGTGATAACAGTCCTTATATGTCAAGAAATGGGCATGTCAGTTATGTTAACTGCTGCCGGTGCGGGCATTGCTGGTCATATGGGTGGCCGCTCTATATTTATTGTCGAGCAATTATTTCAAAAAAAGCTTGGCGTTAAGGGCGATAGCGGTGGCAAGTAGTGTCAAAATGGGGCGATTTAAACGAGCTATTCCAAAAAGAGCATAGCGAAACAAAAATATCGCTGCGTGATTTTTGCGACAACAACAAATTAAACTACAGCACTGCGCGAAAGCATATAAGAACATCAAGAGCAGCACCGCGCAAGGTTGTAAAGGATGAAGGCCAAAAGCTCACAAGAGCGCCAAATTTTAGGCATGGCGGTTATTCAAAGTATTTTAAAGGCGATGTTAACGAGTTAGTTGAAGCGACAACGCTAGACGATGAACTTGATTTGTGTCGAGCTCGCATCCACATGATCATGGATGCTATACCGGGCATACAAGCGCTATTAGATGATCCTGACACCGACAATGATGCAAGAACACGGCTTTATGAGTCGATGTTCAAAGCTGAGAACGCACTTGATAGGAATATCACACGCGCAGAGTCGATAACTAAAACGCTATCAAGCATTAAAACGGACTCACTTGCACGCGGCAAACTGGTCGCAGAAACGGCGCGCATAGCACAGCAAACAAAATCACTGGTTCACGCTACCAAGCGGGGCAAACATCAAGCGGAAATTGCAGAGCATGAAGCAGCCAAAGCACGCAAAGAAGCTGGCGGCACTAGCAAGCTTGATGATTTCATTGATAAACGCACAGGCGGTTTAGATACCGTGGTTAGTCAGTAATGCAACCCAAACTAGCTAAATACCCTAAAAGCACCTGGTTAACACCAGAAGAACGCTTTGAATTAGACGAAGTTGAGCTATTAGAGCGTTGCGAGCCATACCTTGATTGTTGGTGGTGGCGAATAAACAACTTATACATCATTGCGGACGAGAAAGGCCGCGAGGTTTTATTTCGTTGTCGTATAGCGCAAACCGTGTTGTTTGTATCGATGTGGTTTTTAAACATCATTTTAAAAGCGCGTCAGTTGGGGTTTAGCACAGCAATACAAATTTTTATCCTGGACCATGCCATGTTTAACGACAATAGGCAGTGCGGGGTAATCGCCCAGGGCAAGGACGAAGCGAGCGCTATATTTTCCTCAAAGATACTTTATCCCTACGAGCGACTACCAAGCTGGTTAAAAACAGGTAAGCGCTCAGTTAAAAGTAAAACGGGTACCGGGATTAAGTTTAATAACGACTCTTGGGTTCGAGTTGCCGTGTCGTTTCGTTCGGGAACACTGCAAGTATTACACGTATCAGAATACGGCAAGATATGCGCTAACTACCCGTTACGAGCAGACGAGGTTCAATCGGGCTCACTGAACGCTGTGCATGAAGGCTCTTATATTTTTATAGAGTCAACAGCAGAAGGCGCAAGCGGCAATTTCTTTGATATGTCAGTCGATGCGATGGAGTTGTTAGCAACGGGATTAGCACTAGGCCCGCAAGACTTTAAGTTTCATTTTTACCCTTGGTTTGATGATCCTAAGTATGTTGCCCCGGTGCCGCCGGGTGGCTTAAAGCTATCAAAGGAAAAGGCAAAGTATTTTAAAGCCGTTGAAAAAGCAAACGGCGCAAAGCTCACAGACGAGCAAATAAGCTGGTACATAGGCAAGGAACGCAACCAAAAAGGCAAGATGAAGCAGGAATATCCATCTACACCGATGGAGGCTTTCTTAACGTCAGGCCGCAAAGTATTTGATAGCGATGATTTGATGCGTGTCGAAGGTCGATGTATTAAGCCGTTGATTGTTTATGATCTTGAGCCGTACACCGGCACAATGAAAAAAATGAACGGTAAGATTGATTTAAACGCTAAAGCGAGCGATAAGCTGGCCCAATCAACGCTTGGTTACTTACTTATTTGGGAATTACCAGACAAAGACGAAGATTATGCGATCGGTAGCGATGTTGCAGAAGGACTTGAACATGGCGATCGCAGCTCATTAGACGTTGTTGCTAAATCGGATGGGCGACAGGTAGCACATTGGTTCGGTCATATAGACCCTAAACGGTTTGCACATATAAACAAGCATATCGGACTTATGTATAACAAGGCTTATATTGGCGTTGAGCGAAATAACCACGGTCATGCAACACTTCAAGAGCTTGTTGAAATTTACCCAACGAGCAGGATTTACACGGAAGAACACATTGATCGTGAAGATACGGACGAAGAAACGCGCAAGGTAGGCTGGCACACAAGCGCACAATCAAAGCCCATTCTTACAAGTGGGCTAGACGCATTACTTTCTAGCGACACAGACGGCATTGTTTGGCGCGGCACTTCAAGCGAGCTCAGCACCTTTGTTTACGATAAAAAGGGGCGTATGGGCGCACAGCCTGGCGGATTTGACGACCAGGTAATGAGCTATGCAATTGCCCAAGAAATGCGAGTGCGTATGCCTAAACGACTAATAAAAGATAATTCACCCGCACCTCACAACCCTAATCATTGGATGGCAAGATAAGAATGGCTGATCACGTAAAATCAAATAAAGACGGCTTTACGCTCGATAAGCTGTTAACGCTATTGGGCGACATAGACAGTCAACCAGATTGGCGAACGCCAGCGACTAAAGCGTGCGCTTATTATGATAGCGACCAGTTGAGTGAGGCAGTAAGAAAAGTATTGAGCGATCGCGGGCAACCAGAAATAGTGCACAACATGATTGGGCCTACTATTGATGGCGTACTTGGTTTAGAAGCGCGATCACGCTCTGACTTAATGATTGTGGCCGATGATGAAAACGGCGAAGAACTGGCAAAAGGCTTAAACGAGAAGTTTAAGGACGCATGGCGCTTATCTCATGCTGATCGTGCTTGTTCAGATGCTTACGCAAGCCAGTTAAAGGCTGGCATTGGATGGGTAGAAGTTACGAAAAACCCTATTCCTTTTGCTGCGCCTTATCGTGTTAAGTTTATTCACCGCCGCGAAGTGTGGTGGGATTGGAACGCACAAGAGGCAGACAAGAGCGATGCACGTTGGATGCTACGCAAAAAATGGATGGACCTTGACGAAGCGCTTGCAACTTTCCCTGATCACAAAGAGATTTTAAAAAACTCAGTTAATTTGTGGGAAGATTTTTACAACACAGTTGAAAAAGAGCATGTAGAAGAACACGCGTTACACTCAGCATGGCACGACAGTCAAAGTTGGACACGCGGGCAAAGCGAGTGGCTAGACCAAACTCGTAACCGCGTATTGCTCCAGGTTATCTACTACAAATTATGGAAACGCGCTCACGTTATTAAAATGAGTGATGGTAGCGTCATTGAATACGATAAAACAAATCAGATACACCAAGCGGCAGTGCAAAGCGGTAGAGTACAGCTAGAATACGCCTCTTTTCCTAACGTTCGTGAAGCGTGGTTTGTTGGTCCTCACCGTATTATCGACAGACCTAGCGAAGCGCCTGGCGGTATGTATAACTTAGTGCCTTTTATTGGCTATCAAAAAGATGCAAGCGGCGAACCTTACGGCCTTATTAGTCGTATGGTGCCTGCGCAAGATGGCATTAATGCGCGTGTTATACGTCTTAACTACTTACTGCAAGCACGTAGAATTGTTGCTGACAATGATGCTACACAGCTAAGTGACGACAGATTAAAAGAAGAAGTTGAAAAGCCGGATGGTTACATACCATTAAACCCGGAGCGCAAGAACAAGCTTAAAGCGTCCGATGCGCTAAGCATTCAAAACGATGTTGGCATAGCAGCGCAACAATTTAACCTCATGCAAAACGATATGAAGTTAATCCAGGACACAGCCGGCGTTTATAATTCAATGCTAGGCCAAGACAGTAACGCGACAAGCGGCGTTGCTATTTCTAACTTGGTTGAGCAAGGCACAACAACACTTGCTGAATTAAACGATAACTTTCATTTCTCACGCAACAGAGTTGGCGACTTGCTGCTTGCTTACATTATCGAAGCGTTAAAGCCTCAAAACAATATACCGGTAACCGTTAACCGTGATGACAAGGCTAAGCGCAAGCAAATTGTACTTAATGAGCCTAACGAAGATGGCAAACGCAATAACGATGTGGCCCGCTGGAAAGGTCATCTAGCATTAGCGCCGGTTAAAGCAACACCAACGTATCGCCAGCAACAGGCAACGCTATTAAGCAACGTAATGTCGCAAATACCACCTGAAGCACAAGCAGCGGCAATGCCTATGTTTGTTGAGCTAATGGACCTACCGAACAAAGAGGAGTTTTTAGCTACTCTACGCCAGGCGTTAAACATTCCTAAGCCTAAAGAAGATATGAGCGAAGAAGAACTTGCACAAGCACAAGCCCAGGCTGAAAAGGCACAGGCAATGGAGCAAATGCAAATGCAAGAGATACAAGGCAATCTTGAAAGGCTGACACTCGAGCGCGAACAGCTAAAAGCGAAAATCATCGAGTTACAAAAGAAAACCGAAACAGAAGAAGTGAAAGACGACAAGGTAATCGCTGAAACTGAAAAGATTTTAAGTGAAGTGCGTAAAAGCAATGCTGAAATAGTCGCAATGAAGTCAAACGTACAAGCAAACATTCAACAACAACTAGACGCAATACAGGTGTAGCAATGAAGCAGATAGAGAGCATAGATCACATACCAGACGAACACATGGAGCAAGTTAAAGCCATTGCTAAAATGTGTCACGAAGTTAACCAAGCTTACACTGCGGTAATTCGAGAGCCATTAAAACATTGGCATGAGCTAGAGCAGCCAGAAAAAGACGGTGTTATTGAGCATGTAGCGTTTTTAATTATCAACATTGATGCTGACGCTAAAGCATGGCATGACGCTTGGGTTGCAAAAATGATTGTTGCCGGCTGGAAGTATGGCCCTAAGCGCTCAATCAAAAACAAAACGCATGAGTTCCTAAAGCCGTTCCACCACTTGCCAGAAAAACAACAAGTCAAAGATGCGCTATTTCATAGTGTAGTTAAGCAAGCCATTCACGCGGGGTAAGCATGAACGTACTCAAGCACTGGTTTTTAAAATACATAATGCCAGCGTTTGAGCCGGCTAAGATAGAAAAATCAAATGACGCGGTACGGCCTGCGCCTTATTTAAAAAATGGCCGACGAGTAACAACACTTAGTTGGGGAGGTTTCAATGTAACACTCCGCAAACCATACAGATAAGGGTAATTGTAATGAGTAATAACCACGTAAAGAGAATGAAAGACGAGCACAAAGAGCTAACCGTTAAGATAAAAGCACTTAACGCTTTCATTCATAGTAATGAAATATTTAAAACGCTTGATGATTTGGAACAGGCAAGGATGGTTAAGCAGGCTGGATTTATGGAAGCCTACGCCGAAACGCTAGCAAGCAGAATATGGGCAAACCAATAGACAGTAATACATAACGTACTACGCAGAAACGAAGCCGCTTTGAGAAATCAAGGCGGCTTTTTTGTGCGATGCACAAACTCGCAGGGGCAGCGATAAGCCTAAATTTTAATTTTCGTAACCATACGTTAAATGGTCGATGGGGTAATAAAGTGGACGAACTAGACGAGATATTAGCAAATGGCACTGACGAAGAAATCGAGGCGGCATTAGCGGGCCTTGATATTGAAGGTGAAACACTATTTGGTGGCGAAGATGGCGGAAAAGAGCCTGTAGTAGAAACCAAGCAAGAAACACCAGCGGTAGAGCCAGCAGCGGAAGTAAGCGAAACACCAGCTAAAGCAGACGTAAACGGGGAGTCGTCAACCGTAGAAGGTGAAGCACCAGAGGGCTATGTCGAAATTGATGGCAAGTATTACGTTGAAGCAACGGACGTTAGCAGTAAAAACGGTCAACACAGTTTGCCGTATGAAGTGCTAGCACAAGCGCGTGAACGCGTAGCAGTAGCCGAAGCCGAAAAACAACGTATTGCCCAAGAAAAGGCAGAGCTTGAAAGTCAGTTTGCAGAATCTAAACGTGTAGCCGAGCTACATAGCAGCCAGTTAAAAGAGGCTGGAATAGATCCGCGCAAACTACCAGGTGAAATGCTTAAAGATCCTGAGCTAATGGAACGTATTAAGGATGAATACCCGGAACTAGGCGAATTAGTTGGTGAACTTGCCAATCAAATTCAAAAGTACGGGAAAAGTGACCAGCCCGCACAACAACCCGCACCAGAACAAGATGAAGTACAAACTGCTTTTTCTTCTTCTACACATCTAAAAAACTGGATGGAAAACGATGCGGACAAGTGGGATATGGCAAAAGTCATAGACGACAAGCTTAGAAACGACCCATCGTTTGCAAACAAACCTGTAGCCGAGCGGTTTAAAGAAGTTGAAAAGCGCGTACAAAGCGCGTTTGGCGAGCAACATAAGCCTAAACCAACAAATACCGACTCAGCACCCATACCCAATACACCCTCTGATATAGGCACTCAAGCAAGCGACTTAAGCGCAAGCGCAGGATTACTTGAAAAAGACGCGGCCACAATCGCCGCTGAAATGGAAGGTATGAGCGAAGCACAAATAGAAGCAATGCTTGAAAGTGCGTCAGATTTTCTCTAGGAAATTAAAATGAGTACAATTACTAAAGCACAAGCGGCTAAAGCGTTTGGCGCTGCCCTGTTTACACATACACGCCGCCAAAACACGTTCGTAAACATGCTTACTGGTGCCGCACCTAAATCGGCTAAAGCTGATATGGCACACGGTAAAAAACAAACTGAAAAGGGTGCGCCGGTCGTTATGATCAATGACTTACAAAGCCAAGCTGGTGACACGGTTGAAATGGATTTATTCCACAACCTAAACGGTTTACCAACAATGGGCGATAAAAAACTGGAAGGCCGTGGCGAAAGCTTAAGCAAAACAGTATTTGAATTGAGCATTGACCAAGGCCGTAAGATGGTTGATAGCGGCGGTAAAATGTCGCAAAAGCGTACTAAGCATAACTTACTTAGCACTGCTAAAACGTTGTTAGGTAACTACTACAACGACTTGAAAGATGAAGTGGCAATGTACCACCTTGCCGGTGCGCGTGGCTCATTTGCGCCAAGCGATATTATTATCCCTACCGAAGATCACCGCGAGTTTAAAGAAATCATGGTGAATGAAGTAATGGCACCAACGTATGACCGCCACCAGTTTGGTGGTGATGCGACAAGCTTTGAGCAAATTGATTCTGCGGATATTATGACGCTTGAAAAGCTGGACGACTTAGCGCTTACGCTAGAAGAACAAGCAAACCCTATGAAGCACATTAGCTTTGAAGCCGACCAAATGGCTAACGAGTCGCCGTTCTTCTTACTGTTTGTAACACCGCGTCAATGGCGTGATCTGTGGTCATCTGCAACGGATAAAAAATTACAAGAGCTACAATCGCGTGCAATTAAACGCGGCCAAGGCTTTAACCACCCTGTATTTAAAGGTGATGTGATCATGTGGCGCAACATTCTTGTTCGTCAATACCGCAAGCCTGTACGTTTCTACCAAGGCGATACGGTTACCGTGTCTAACAACGACAAGCTAGCAACAACTAAGCAAGTAACAGCCGGTACAACGATTGACCGCGCTATCTTACTTGGTGGTCAAGCGCTTGCGAATGCGTATGGTAAAGCCGAGTCGGGTACTCACTTCCATATGACTACGGAAAAAACCGACCACGGCAACGCGAACGAAACCGCTATTGTATGGATGAATGGTTGTAAGAAAGTACGCTTCTCTGATAAGACAGGTCGCGTAAACGATTACGGCACAATGGTCCTTGATACTGCGGTATCTCTACAGTAAGCCCCTTTAGCCGGAGCAATCCGGCTTTTCTTTAACTTTTAGTAATTGGATAAAATTATGAAACAGACATTTTACAAAGGCGCTGCGGGTAACCTATCTTTGCACCTGGTAACTATTGCGCTTGCTTCTTTAGACGTTAACGCTACGGTTGTTGCTGAAGAAAGCTTACCTATTGGTACAGAAATCACTGGTGTTCGCATCGTTAACGAAGCGTTAGGCGCAAACACAAAAGTTACCGCTCAACTGGTCACGCACAAAGGTGTAGCAACTGACCTGACAGAGTTTGATACTGCAAGTGCGGGTAATTCTGGCGCGTTCATTAAGCCGGTGTATGTTAGTGACGAAGGTCCGAGCGACTTAGTTATTAAAAATACGGGCACCGCTCAAGCGACTGGCGAAGTGGTATTACAGCTAGAGTACCGTTTCACCGGCTACTAAGCCTTTTCGATACACGTTTAAATCAAGCCCTGCTATTGCGGGGCTTTTTTATTGGGGAATATCCATGAGCAATACAACTAATATCGTTTACATTGGCAAGAAGCCTTTTAAAAAAGACACCGTATGTAGTACGCGCACCCTTTTTAAACAAGGCGAGCCAACGCCAGTACCTATTGAGCTTGCACAACGCTTTTTAGATTTTTCAAATGTATGGGTTGCCGAAAAAGACGCTAAAGGGCATTTAGAGCGCCAAAGCTTTTTAGAAGAACAAGCCGAAAAAGAGCGTATAGAGCGCGAAGAAGCTGAAAAGAAAGCGCAGCTAGACGCAAGTCTGATCGTTATTCTTGATGGCGAAGAAATCGACTTAGGTAAATACAACACATCGCAAATTGATACGTTTATCGTAGCAAACGACTTGGTTGTTGAAGGCAGCAAAAAGCCATTACCTGATTACAAAATTAGAACGCGCGATGCTTTTCGTGAAAAGTACCCGATCGAACCAGTAGATAGCGAAGAATAATTATGGCGCAATTATCTAGTTTGATCCCGTTAGTTCGTGAGCGCTGCGGGGGCGTTCTTGAACAAATGGCGAAAGACCATCTAGGTCGCGCCTATCAAAAGTTTTGCTATGAGTCTCGATTCTTAGCTCGCACTCAAGAAATTGAGAAAGGGCAAAGTGGAGAATTAAGCATTGATGATGATCATACGTTTGTTAGCGTTGACTTTGTATTAGACGCGAACGGCGCAGAGCTAAAAAGCTCAACTGATTATCTAGTGTCATCCACTGGCACCGTTACGGTATTAAACACAACATCAAAAGTGCGCGTGTTTTATCATATCGCCCCGCAATTTTTACTGCCCACTGAATTTGAAGCCGACAATAACATTGTTAATAGATGGGCCGATGCGCTTGCCGATGGTGCTGCTGCAAACCTATTGATGATGCCTAATACGGATTGGACAGATCCGGGTATGTCTGAATATTACAAACGCCGCTTTACCGATGGCTACCGCGATGCTTTTCAAGTTGCTATTAAAGCCCTGGACGAGCAAAGACCCTCACAAAAAAGAGTATTTATCTAATGGCTATTATCACATCAAACGAAATACTAATGCGCGTTAATAAGCTGCTTAACGATCCCGGCTATACTCGCTGGCCCAAAGACGAGCTATTAAACTACTTAAATGATGCTCAGCGTGCGATTGTATTGCGCCGCCCGGATTCTTACACCGTTGATATTGACGACTTTGCGTGTGTTAAAGGTGTTAAGCAAGCATTACCAGCCGATGCGTTAAAGCTTATTGATATACCGCGTAACGCAATGGGTAAAGCTATTCGTGGACCATACAACCGCCAAGTGTTAGATGATAATTACGATGAATGGTACGCGGGTAACACGGCTCAAAAAGTAGAGCTTTATATCTATGACGAGCGCAACCCTAAAACGTTCTACGTTTACCCTGGCGTTGTTGCTGGTGTTGAGCTCACGCTTGTTTATTCTAAAGCGCCGCCGGCCATTGGTGTTGCCGAAAATGATTCAGGTGAAGTTATTGCCCTGGATGATGTGTACGTTAACGCAATCATTGAATGGATTTTATACCGCTCATACATGAAAGATGCTGAATACGCGGCAAACCCAAACAAAAGCCAAATGCACATGAACGCATTTAAAAGCCAGCTAGGTGAAAAAAGCCAAGCAGACGTTGCAATGATGAGCCAAGAGAAGGGGTAAGGAAATGACAGCAAGCGCAGGCGCGTGGTATCGCGTAGGTACAGTAAACGTAGTTGGTGGTAGCCAATCAATCGTTGGCGTTGATACAAATTGGCAAAACGATGTAATTGCTATCGCTATTGGTGATATTTTCACGCTAGATGCAAAGACCTGGTACGAAGTCACTGCCGTTAATAGCGATACAAGCATTACCCTTGATCGTGGCTTTGAGGGCAGCACAGGCCAAGATAAATCATACGCAATTTTACGTAACACTTCCGGCACAATACTTACGCGCATTGCCGGCCAAGTTTCCGTTCAGTTTAATCAAAAGCAGTTGTTCTTAGATGAATTACGCACCTGGTTAAACTCTGACAATGCGACAGAAGAATTAACCGACAGCCATGGTTTAAAGCAATCACTTAAAACACCTTCTCAAATGGTGCGTGATCATGATAGCAAGCTAGCTGAACTTGATGCTATACATCCATATCCATACGCAATGCGTAAAGTTGAGTTTGAAGCTAATCGCGCAGCTAACAATGAAAAGTTTGCGGCCAGTGGGTTTGTGCATTTTGGTAAATCATTTTCACCCCAGACAACATATTATGTAAATGAAGGTCTTTGGTGTAAAGCGGATAACACTGCCTATACAGATAAAATGATGATGGGTTGGGGTGTTGAAGGCCAGTTGAAAGGTGATTCAAAAACAAATTTTCCTGAGATAAATATAGCAGGTGTTAATTTTAAACTTCTAAAGATTAGTAATAATATCCTTAGTGGAGATACTAGCGTAATAAAATTCCCACCCGCTGAAGATGGTACACGCACTTATGACAGTGAAACAGGCAATAGCGTAACACACTCAACACCAGCTATTGCGTTTGCTAGTGAAACCGACACAAATAAGGTAGTAACTGAACGTGTTGATATGTGGGGCTTTGAAGCGTTCTTACGTGAGATACATGATGGTGATCCATTTGTTTATAAAAACGGATTAATTCAAAGTCAATCAGCGAATATTGATGGTGTAACAACAGTTACAGACAATGTTCGCCCTGATACATACTTTGCATGGTATGAAGGCGATACCACAAGTACAGGTAAAGGTGTTAACTGGCAAACTGCTACTGAAGCACAGCGCACCGCCATTGCAAGCAATCCTGAAAACAACATTTACTTTGATGACGAAACAGGAAAGTTTTATCAATGGTGTGTTCGTGGTCGTAGTTTTGCTGGGGCTGGCAATGGCGATTGGACCTCTTTAGAGTCTAACGGCTCACCTGGGCAAGGCAACGCTTTAAATTTTGAATATTATTCCAACAGAAAACTTGTCTACCCTATTGGCGATGAAGATAATGATGTGGCATATACAAGCCGTCTTAGTTCAAGCTTTCAATCATTAACTTATTTAGACTATAATGGAAACCCAAATTCGGGAAGAGGCGTGTTCTCAACTCAAGATAACAAAGTACATTTTCTTGTTTGCGGTACAGTAAATAGGCTTAACCAGGGGGCTTATCATCCTAGCCATAACCCGATGGGCGCTGCATCTACAGTATCAGCGGATGGCAATGGAAATGTGGTGGGGAGTTATTGGCATACAGGTCACAGCCTACCAATACCCGATAAATCACAGTGCTTTAATAATCAACCTTATGGAGCCGCCAACGCAGTTGCGGGGAGTTATGACAATACTGGATCTCTAAAGTCCGTATCAGCCAATAAATCAGGTAGGCCCGATGGACGTTTTTATGATGCTATCTACGCCAGTGGTCAAGGTGGCGTATGTCGTGATATTCGTTATTCAGCTTGGGGTCTAACTCCTAATGATTTTGCAGAAGCGGATTTAAGGGTTAAAAGTGGCGGCTTTAGGGGGCGTGAGGCGCTTCCTTTTTCAATCCCTGTAGTGGCTGGTGAAAGCACACAAACGACATACCTTTCATTTGGAGATGAAAAACCAGAGTGGTGGGATGATGAATTGCTTGGATCAGGAGCAACAAAAAATAAAAACTTGTCAGATATGTTTTTAATCAATCAAGGTACTGGTGAAACATTATATGTGGCAAAATCAGGATATTCAGAAGTATCAAGCTTAGGTTGGTACTTTAGACTATCAAAGACACAGTATGAATTTGATGGGTTGTTTCATGGCTTATCACCGAATAAAGTGCTGATACTCCAAACAAAGGGTGATGATTCACTTTATAAAACTCCATCAATAGCATACGAATACACCCACACTGAAGTCATTGGTGATCCTGCAAATATCCTGCAATGCGATGATTTGAAAGATGGCTGGGTGGGGAGTTGGAACCCAAAAATACCAGATGGTACAGGGGATAGATTCCCAATCACTAGGAAAGTAATAAGCGCTTCCGATGATGTTTGTTACTACAGTTCTGACCTTGGTGCTAGCTGGCTCTCAACACCATCAGCCTTCAATCTTATAGAGACAAGCAACTCAGTTGCACACCCCGCCATTTTTAACACTGGAAGCATTATTGTTTACCAGTTTAGATCCAGAACCAAACTTACTAAAGACAGTGGCAACAGTAAGGTTTACGGTGGAGAGAAGGGGTTAGGTTTAGTCTTTTCAAGTATGAATTACATTGGTAATTCCGCCTCAGCACTTAACTATTCTTTAACTGGAAAGGTTCCAATAGAATCGCCTGCAATTTCTAGGATAGGTGAGCAATCCCAAAACCTACTTAGTAACTCATTAAGGCCACTTACAGGAGAGCTTTATGGGGCCAACATTTCAGTTGGAGAGACAACACACCCACCACTCATGCTTAGTGAAACGCAATTCAATAGCCCTGCTTTCAAAGCGCTAAATTATAGTGTAGAGAAAAACCAACAAGGCTTTATTAATTACGCCTACACAGAGCTTAAGTATGATACTGATTGGGGTGATGATGGCAAAATTCATATTGCTGACAATCAATCAACTCGAATAGATGACAATGGCAATACTGTTTTATATGGCACCGCCCGTATTGTTGAACCTTTAGGATGGATTAAAAATGAAAAATAACTTTTTAAACTTTATCGTCCTGGACGATGACCAGGCACCGGTTTTAAACGAGCAAGGTTTGCCGCAATTACTCCCACGCCCTGACACTAAAACCACACAGGATATTGAGCGCTTAATTGCGCTCAATAAACCCGTAGAGGTGATCAATAAGTTTGCTGAGTTAGTTTGCCTGGGTAAGCAGTGGGATTGGGCGCAGAGCTACCAAAACTACCTAGTTGAAAAATACGAAGTAGAGCAATACAACGCTAACCTTCCCGAGCCCATAGAAAATGATGAAGGCGAGCTCGTAGAGCCGACTAAAATGGAAATGCCTGCAGAGCCAGGCGACTTGCAAGAGGTGAGCGTAAGTGATCTTTTAGCGCCATACCAAAGCAAGATAAACAAAGCGATTGGCATTGGATTTAAGGGTATAAACGTATCGTTAACAGAGGCAAATCAAAATGGTTTGTCTGCCTTGAAGTCGGCGCTTGATCTGGCTATTGATTTTGGTGTTAAAGATCAGTTCTTCCCTATTAACTTAAACGCAGATACCCCCAAAGGCACGCAAATAGTTAAGCTGCTAGATGAAGATGAATTTAAACAATTTGGCTTTAACTTCATTCTTGCTCGCAAGTCTTTATTTGAAAGTAAGGCGGAGTCATGATCACACTATTAAAAACACTAAGAACGTTAATAGGCTACATTTTATGTGGCCTTTTGTTTATTGGGCCGTTCATTATTTTATCGGTATTCGCCTTGTTTGGTAGTGTGTGGGCTTTCAACAGCCTGTACAGTATTGATATAGCTATTTGCAGTATTTGTCATGGCACAAAGCTCGAATCAATCTCAGCGCGTAGCTTTAGGTTGTCGCACGACAAACGCTATTACTACCAAATGCGAGTCATTGATATGCTAGCAAAGCCTTTCGATGGCGATAACCACTGCAAGCGTGCCCACAAATGGGAACGCAAAGTAATTAGTCTTTAACCCCTCCCGATTAAAATTAAAATAAGCGAATCTCTATGCCTGCAATATCCGTTAAAACTTTTGCCGGTGAACGGCCTAAAGTCGATCCGCGTTTACTTCCAAACGAATCATCATCAAAAGCGTATGGTTGTCATTTTGACAATGGCAACCTTTCACCTTTAAAGCGCCCATCACTTACCGGCATAGCTGTTATTCCAAATGCAAAAACAATTTACCAGTATCTAAATGAATACTGGTTTGCATGGGATAAACCAGTTAACGCCGTTGCGAGCCCGATTGCTAACGATCCTTGGCAGCGAGTTTACTTTACCGGCGATGGTTACCCTAAAGTAACGAACAACGTTATTTTTAGCGGTTCAAATATGCCTGCAAGCGCCTACCGTTTAGGTATTCAATCACCAGAGACAGCTATCATTGCCGTTGTATCAGAAGATGCAAATGATGAAGTGGACCCTAACGATGATGAAACCAGGTACTACACTCACACGTTTGTTACTGAGCAAGGCGAAGAAGGGCCACCGGGCGAAGCGTCTGCGCGGATAGATATTAGATACCCTGACGAAGAAGGTACGTATGTATCGCTTGCTTTATCACCGCCAAACGTAAACGCATCAAACATAACGCACCGCAGAATTTACAGAACAGCCACCGGCGGCGGTATTGCTGATTATTTATTTGTTGCTGAAATTCCTATTTCACAAAATCAATTTGTAGATGATATACCCACGGACGAGCTTGGTTCATCGTTAGATACCTACGATTATGAAATGCCAAATGAAAATATGATTGGGTTAACGTCCATGGCAAACGGTATTTTGGCCGGCTTTTTTGATAGCACTGTATGCTTTAGCGAGTCTTACTTACCTTATGCCTGGCCTACTGGCTACCAGCAGACAACAGAGCATGACATTGTAACGATTGCGGCTTTGGGTAATACGCTTGCGGTACTAACAGAGGGTTACCCGTATTTATTTAGCGGCATAAATCCCGATTCAATGGCAGGGCAAAAGCTTGAGTCTAACCAGGCGTGCACAAGCGCGCGATCTGCAGTGATAGTAAATGGCTCGCTTATATACGCAAGCCCGGATGGTCTAGTAGGTTTAACCAGTGGCGGTTTAACGTCACTAACAAGACAGGTGATCACGCGCGAGCAATGGCAGCAGTACCAGCCTGAAACAATAGAGGCTTACCACCAGGAAGGTCGGTACTTAGCTTTTTATGGTCCTGAATTAGACAAAGCGTTTATCTTTGATCCTAGCAGTGGCGACTTTAGGCACTTTACCGCAACAGCAAATTGCGGATTTAACAGCTTAGTTGATGACGCGCTTTATATATGCCAAGGGGCCAACTTGAGCAAGTGGGAGTCTAGTCCTTCTTACATGGCGTATGAATGGCGTTCTAAAGACTTTTCAGCAAACGATTTAAGCTTTGCTTGCGCGATGGTTAAAGGTGTTAACTTAAACCTAGCAGGGTTGCGTATATTCGCAGATGAAGCGGAAGTTTTACACCTTGCTCCTGGTGAAGTGCCGCTATCGGCATTTAGATTGCCAAACACGCGCGGTGACTCATGGTCTTTTGAAGTTTACGGCCAAGCAACAATTCACAGTGTTTCTATTGCTACAACAATGCGCGAGGTCGCCGCTTAATGGCTAAGTTAAAAAAGGGTGTTTTTCCTGGTATCGCAAGGCAAGGTAAGCAAACCGCTGAGAAAAGCGCGGTTACTGAAAGCATTGAAATTTTAACGGGTCAGCGAGGTAGCGGTAACAATCGCGCCTTACTTGTTAGCGATTTAGTCAACCTGGATGATATGAAACGCAACGCGCTAATCAATAGCGCCAAAGGTGGCGGCACCAATGATGGCGGGCTACCCATTACAACCGGGGGCGTTGAAAATCCACATGCACCAATAAACCTTACCGCAACCGGCGGGTTCACGTTTATTGCGGTTAGATGGGATAGCCCAACATACAGAGGCCATGCTTACGCAGAGGTATGGCGAAGTGAAACCAACTCATTTAGTGAGGCAACACTTATAGCGACCGAAGTTGCGGATATATTTAGCGACTCGGTTAGCATGGGGGCTGAGTTTTACTATTGGGTCCGCTTTGTGAATGTGGCTGATGTAAGAGGGCCAACGCAAGGCGCAAATGGTGTCTTTGCAAAAACGGTGGAGTCTGCCGCAGCAATATTATCTGAAATAGGCGGTAAAATTGAGAACTCGCATCTAGGGGATTTTTTAACGTCTGAAATAGGTAAGATCCCTGCGTTTGACTTTCTGCTTAGTGACATTATAGAAACCGAAATACCCGCACTTAAAGTGAACATAGATGACTTTTCCGTTGATATTCAGTCTTTACGAGCGGGCGTTAATCAATCACTTGAAGATATACCGATTGTTCAAGATGCAATTCAAGGCTTAAGTGATGAACTGCCGGAGATACAGCAAGAGCTAACCGATTTATCGAACGATACAGAGTCAGCAAGGCAAATAGCAGACAATGCCAAGCAAAGAGTTGAATCAGTAGAGGTAGGTAGTGACTCGCTAGCAAGGCAGCTAATAGAGAGCGCACTAACTAGCGATATTAATTGGCAAAACAACACGACAAAGCTTATTGAATTTGAAAGCTCGCTTGGTGATGTTACCGCTCGAATAGAGTCTGAGGTTTTCACCAAAGCAGAAGCAAACGAGGTGATCGCAGCCGCAGCAGAAACGATACGTGTTGAAATAGAGGCAACAGGGCTTGCTTTATCTGGCGACATTGAAAGTACGTACTACACGAAAGCAACAACAGATCAGGCAATCGCAGCGGCATCGCAACAAATAAAGTCACAGATAGAGGATGTAAACGGCGACAGTATAGGCGCATTGCTTGACTCCCAATACTACACAGTAGTAGAGGCGGATAGCGCAATAAGCCTTTCAGCAGAGCAAGTAAAGTCGGAGATAGAGAGCCCAACGGGTAACAGCCTGGGCGCTTTAATTAACAATGACTACTACAGCAGCGTTGATACTGACACCGCTATCGCAGCATACGGGCAGCAGCTTAAAAGTGAAATTGAAAACCCCAATGGCAACAGTATTGGCGCAACACTAAAAACAGATCACTACACGCGAACCGAAGCCGATAACGCAATTAGTGAGGCAACGACACAACTAGGCGCAGAGGTAACGCAAGAAATAGATGGTGCAATAAATACGGTAAACAGCAACCTAACTAACAACTATTACACCAGCGCCGCAACGGACCAGGCTATTGCCATTTCTTCACAGTTTTTAAAGTCTCAAATAGAGAACCCCGAAGGCGTAAGCTTGGGGGCTACTTTATTCAATGACTACTCAACAAAAGTTGACACCGAAGAAGCCGTATCACGCGCGATATTTGAGTTAGACAGTCGGTTTGATCCAATATCAGAAGCGATTATAGATAATGCCCTGGCTTATGACGAGGCGAACGATCGACAGCTTGAAATAACGGCGAACATTCTTAGAACGCAAGAAGCAATAACGAACGAGGCCCAGGCTCAAGCCCTTTCAATTGAGAATATAGAAACTCAATTTAATGAAAGTAGCGCACGTATCACCCAATTGACCGATGCGTTATCGAGTGAAATTTCATCCAGCGCACAAAGCATTTTTCAGCTAGACACAAAAATAGAGGATAATTTTTCTTACCTAGAGGTAAATTATCTTACACAGGTTGATACTGAAACAGCGATAAGCGAAGCAACAACCGTTTTAAAATCTCAAGTCGAGGATGGGTTTAACGCGGTACTAAATAGCACGTATTACACGCAAGCGGAAACCGACAACGCGATAGCGCAAGTAAGTACGCAGCTACAAACTGATATAGATAATTTAAGTTCCGGCCTATCGCTAAACTATTACACGAAAGTCGAGGCGGACGAAGCAACAAGCCAGGCTATAACTATATTGAAAAGCGATATAGAAGATCCTGAAGGTGCGAGCATTGGCGCAGACCTTTATCAAAACTATCTAACAAGCACGCAAACGGGCCTGGCAATTTCGCAAGCGACAGAGCAACTCCAAAGTGCGATTGAAGATCCCAACGGCTCAAGCCTGGCCGCTGACATATACGCTAACTTTTCAACCACGACTGACACCAGCAGCGCAATAAGCGAAGCGACAACCGCACTGCAAAGCGCGATTGAAGATCCTAACGGGAACAGTCTAGGCGCAACGCTATTCAATGAATATGAAACCAAGGCTGACGCGGACGAATCAAGTGCGCAATCAACGCAGTTATTAAGAGCAGAGTTTGAGCCAACAGCGCAGGCGCTTATTGAGGGGGCGCTAGATAATGACTTACTCTATGAAAGAAGGGTTGTTGTAGAGGCTGAAATAATAAACCAACAAAATGTTTTCGCTGACGAGCAGCAGGCGTTATCTGAATCAATTTTCGCCTTAAACTCTGCTATAGGGCAAAGCAACGCTAGCATTGAGCAGTTACAAACTACATTCTCTACAAGTGCGCAATCTCAAGCTCAAAACTTTATAAAGCTAGACAGTGATCTTGGCGATGTAAAATCAGACTTAGTTAACAACTACTTTACTAGCGCAGACGTTAACGAAGCGATCGCCAGTGCCGACACTGCTTTAAGGTCTGCCATAGAGGATCCAAACGGCAATAGTGTTGGCGCAGATTTGCAGCTTAATTACTACACGAAAACCGCAAGTGAGAGCGC